>JAAZDH010000216.1 GCA_012512865.1 Clostridiaceae bacterium
ATAATGATCGAGAAAACAAACTGTATCATTAAAAATACGCTTGTCAGCATATGTTAAAGCCTCCTTCCTTGCAGCACGCAACAATGCCTCCTTTTCCCTAGATAGTATTTACCAAGAATATATTTTTATCCGGTTTATAACAATAAAAAAGCCCTCCCCCGTCTCCCCGGGCTTGGGCTTTTTTTCCGCCATATTGAATCCACATATGAAATCCTTTTTCATGCCTTAAGAAACCGATTCCCTTTTAACCCTCGATTTCTTTGCAGGTGTCCTCCTGTAAGGCTTCTTGTTCTCGTTAATAATAACCTCGGGAGGGCTGGCCTTCTCCACCGCTTCCTTTGTAATTATGCACTTTTCTATACTGTTTTCGGAAGGTATGTCAAACATTATATCAAGCATGATTTCCTCGATAATTGCCCTTAACCCCCTGGCGCCGGTGTTTCTCTCAAGGGCTTTTTGTGCAATACTTTCAATAGCTTCTCCTGTAAACTCAAGCATTACCCCGTCCATTTCGAACAGCTTCTGGTATTGCTTGACCAGCGCATTTTTAGGCTCGGTTAGTATTTTTACCAAGGCTTCCTTGTCCAACGAATGTAATGTAACAATAATCGGCACCCTGCCTACAAATTCCGGTATCATCCCATACTTTAACAAATCCTGGGGGAGCACGTGCTTCAGTATTTCCTCCGAATCCTCCACCTTTGACCCTGAAATATCCGCTCCGAATCCTATTACTTTTTTCCCGATCCTGTTCTTTATTATTTTATCAAGTCCATCGAAAGCCCCGCCGCATATAAAAAGTATATTCCTCGTATCAATCTGCAAAAACTCCTGGTGGGGATGCTTTCTTCCTCCCTGGGGAGGAACGGAGGCTATTGTCCCCTCGAGAATCTTCAGCAATGCCTGCTGCACCCCTTCACCGCTGACATCCCTTGTTATTGAAGGGTTATCTGATTTTCGCGCGATTTTATCAATTTCATCGATATATATTATGCCCTTCTCTGCCCTTTCAATATCAAAATCCGCTGCCTGTATCAGCTTGAGAAGTATGTTTTCCACGTCTTCTCCAACGTACCCGGCCTCGGTAAGGGATGTGGCATCTGCAATGGCAAAGGGTACGTTCATCAACCTTGCCAGGGTCTCTGCAAGCAGGGTTTTACCGCAACCCGTAGGACCCAGCATTATTATATTACTTTTTTGTAATTCCACATCTCCTAGCTTGAAATCCGAGTATATCCTCTTGTAATGGTTGTAGACGGCTACAGACAATATTTTTTTTGCCTGTTCCTGCCCTATAACATACTGGTCCAGTAAGCTTTTTATTTCCCTGGGTTTTGGCACATGATCGTATTCCGCATCAATGCCTATCCCTTCAAATTCTTCGTCAATTATCTCTGAGCATAATTCAATGCATTCGTCGCAAATATAAACTCCAGGGCCTGCAACAAGTCTCTTTACCTGGTCCTGGGACTTGCCGCAAAATGAACATTTTACTTGTTTTTTATCATCATACCTGGACATTTCTCCACCTCATTTACTTCCTTTTTTCCATGACTTTATTTCCTCTTTACCATGACTTCATCAACTATCCCGTATGCTTTTGCTTCTTCCGCCGTCATAAAGAAATCCCTTTCAACATCCCTTTCTAT
>JAAZDH010000217.1 GCA_012512865.1 Clostridiaceae bacterium
CCCGTTTATCAAAAACAGCAGCTACTATTTTTGCCATTTTGCTTGTTTACCACCTTTCTAGATTTAAATTTACGGATATTGTGAATAATCCAGCCATTGTGTAGTTTTAGTAAAAACTCCTTGTTTTATTCAAATTTTTTGTAAAGTTTTCTTAATATAAATGAAATTGTTTTATAGTATAATTAAATAAAAAAAAGCGTAGTTATGATTTTTTCACATTAAGGGGTACCTCCATGAAGAATATAATTTTCAAAATCAGAGAAATATGCATATTTGTAATTATGATAACCATGGTATTACAAGGACAGGTATACGCCAATACCGGTGAAGCTGTCGGTGGTGGAGCTGTTAATGATATTATGGAAGCAGGCATAAATGAAGCAGTTCCTGTTACTGGTAAAACCGGCAACGGCAAAGCTGATGCCGGTGAAGCCGGTGAATACGAAAACGGCAGTGATGGAGCCGCCGCCGGTATGACCGGAGCCGGTGATACTGGAATTGACGAAAGTGAAGAAAGCATAGAAACAGTATGCTCAAGTGCCCTGGTAAACTTAAGCATCCTGAGAGGAAATGAAAATGGAGAGTTAAACCTGCAAAACAATATTACAAGGCGTGAGATGATAGTACTGGTCAATAGAATGATGGCTTATGAATACTTTGAAGGCGGAGTCAGCGAGAATAATGGACAGGTTGTTGAAATCCCATTCAAGGATGTAAGCCAAGCCGACTGGGCATATAATGATATAAGAGTTGCTTTGAAATACCAATTGATAAAAGGATATACGGACAATACCCTGCGTCCGGACAACCATATTTCATTAGTTGAAGCTTGCGCATTATTATTAAGGGCACTAGGTTATGAAAAGACAATATATAAAGGATGGCCCGAAGGTGTCTTGGAAAAAAGTAAAGAACTTGGATTGGATAAAAACCTGGATTTGCCCGGCGATAAAATAATAACCAGGGGTGAAGCGTCAATATTAATATATAATGCATTATCGATTAAATTTGTTGAATGAGGGTGTAATATGCAATTACAAGGTTTTTTGTTCATGATTATTACTTTTTTTGTACTACCTGTTTTCATTCTATTTTCAAACCATAACACTTTTTTTGTTATAATGGCCTTAATACTGCTGGTAAATGCTTTTCGTTCCATATATATTTCAGCAGTCGGCTACAAAAAAGGAATTCCGAAACTTGCCGAGGAGGACGAGGAATTTATCGATGATATGGAAGCTTCTGTTGACTTTGATTTCAAGCGTTTCGACACCGGTACAAGGGTAGTAAAATATGCAATATACATACTGTTTTACATATATTGTTACTTCTTTGTGAACAGTATTATACTTAAAATATTAATTACAGCGGTAATTTTATATTGGCTGTATTACATTATAAATACAATAAAGGAAAATGGTTTTTTCAGCATGGCCTTTTCAAAAAAGAAATCTCAAAGAATATTATCAGCAATAGCAAACTCATTTGCAGCAATTGTCATACTTGTTGTGGCATTTAACAAGTTAAAATAAGTCAATTAACCTGGTTAAATAAATCAAACCTTGTTTCCAGTAATTACATCGAATATTTTTTGACTTATAAGGCAAATTAATAATTGCAAGGGTTCGCAGCAGTCGAGCCAAGACTATTAAAGGGTCTTGCACAGGCTCTTTAATAGTCGGCCAAAGGTTAATACCAGGTCTCCATGTTATTATTTCGTAAGGCTTGGTATTAGCCGGCGGGAAGAATATTATATGTCCATTAAGGCTGTATTGCAGTCCAAGGAGGACTGCAATATGGTCAACAAGGATGTATAATATTCGAGCTAAGATTATCAAGGGTGCCGCAGGCATAATATGGCTTAATTCATTAGCCTGACTATTTATATAGCAGTCCCTGTGATAAAGCTTATTTGCTGGAGGTCGGCTGCAGTCAATAGATTGCAGCTGGTTTCCAAGGTACTCTTGATAGTCGAGCATAGGTTGGTACAGGTTCCGTAATGCTCGCGGGCAGTCATGATACGATTGCACGCGGGTATGCAGGGATCTATACCAGCTGAAGTGAAGATTGCTGCGGGCTCTTTTTTAATAACAAGCACAAGCAATACTATTAACTAAATTAAAACATCTCCTTACGAGGACCTACTCCCGTCTCCTTTCGATTACCTTAACTCTCAAACCACGATGGTCAACATTCTTTGAAAGACCATCAACTATTTATTATTATGTAAACCAAAAGCCGCTTTCAACTAATTCCTTGAAAGCGGCTTCCCTGGCGGAGAAGGAGGGATTCGAACCCTCGCTAGAGTTATACCCCTACTAACGGTTTAGCAAACCGTCCCCTTCAGCCTACTTGGGTACTTCTCCAAAATTTATGTGGCGGAGAGAGTGAGATTCGAACTCACGGTAGGCTTTCACCTACGCCGGTTTTCAAGACCGGTGCCTTAAACCAGCTCGACCATCTCTCCGTGTATATCAAACCCTGACAACAAACCGCATCGAATTTAATTCTACAATGAAATATCCATTTTGTCAATATGAAAAAAACGCTGCGAGTGCCATACTTTAACTTAACGTACTGCTCGCTTTCCTAACAGGCGTAATTTTATGCATAATAGGCTTCCCTGTGACGTTTTATCGCATTATCAATCGCTTTTATTTCTTCCGCGGAAAGCGGGTACCTTGATTTCCCTCCAACTATAGGCTTGCCATACGTGGTGGAGCCATCCCTTAAAAACAATGATGTTAATACAACCCCGTTATTGTTACTGTCAAGTAATGCAAGGGAATAACTTAAATCACTGCCGGTTTCGTCAAAGGCATTAAACCTGACCAAGCTGACTTTTTGAATGCAGTTCATCAAGGTCCTGTCAATTTCATTTAAATGATGCTCAATCTCCCTGTTCTTGTTAAAAAGTTCTTCACTCTTAAGGAAACATTTCTCAATTTGTCTCTCTATACTTTCGCCGCTCGAATTTTCCATAAATTTATTATATTTGTAAGACAACCTTTTAAACTTGGAAATGACCACTATATTCGTAATTAACAATATTATGATAAATAAGGAGTTAATCAAAACAATGTAAAGCAATAATTCAGAAATTCCGCTTGTTAATTCCGGCTTAGACATATCGTATACCCCTCACAAAATAAATTTGTTTCACGTGAAACATTTTTTATTTATACCCCGTTTCTCATTATATCAAGGATTCTTTCCAAATCCTCTTCCGAATAATACTCTATGATAATTTTCCCCGCTTTTTTCCCATGAATTAATTTTACCCTTGTTCCCAGTATGCCTTGCAGCTTTTCCTCCAGCGCCTTTATTTCTATTTCTTTCTTATTGTCCCTTTCCTTATTTTCACTTTCCTTTTTTTCCAGTATTTCTTCCCTGTTAATTCTTTTTATTAGCTTTTCTGTTTCCCTTACGTTGTAGTTTTTCTCTTTAATCTCATCCAGTACCTTTCTCTGGTTTTCTTTTTTCTCCAGCGCGAGAAGCGCCCTCGCATGCCCGCTTGTCACCTCTCCCTTTACTATGCTTTCCTTTACTTTTTCGTCCAGGTTCAGCAGCCTTAGAGAATTTGCTATCGTCGGCCTGCTTTTTCCTACAATTTCTGATATTTCTTCCTGTGTCATTCTATATTCTTTAATCAACCTTTCATATGCTTCTGCTTCTTCTATCGGGTTTAAATCTTCCCTTTGCAAGTTTTCTATTAGCGTAACTTCTATCATTTCCCTGCTGTTCAAGTCCTTAACCACTGCCGGTATCGTTGTCAACCCTGCAATTTTCGCTGCTCTCCACCTTCTTTCACCGGCCACTATTTTATACCCGGTATCTTCCTTTTTCACTATTATTGGCTGCACAACACCGTGCTTTTTTATTGATTTGGCCAGTTCCGCTATCTTTTCATCGTCAAAGACCTTTCTCGGCTGGTTTAAATTTGGTTCAACATCATTTATTCTTATTTCGCTTATTCCCTCTTCGAGCATTTCCTCTGCTGAAATTAAAGCTTCCAGTCCCCTGCCCAACCTCTTCTTATTTTTCATTTTTAACCCTCCGATAATTCTATCACTTCTTCTGCAAGCTCCATGTAGCATTCCGCGCCTTTTGATCTTTGATCATATAGTATTATCGGCAATCCATAGCTTGGCGCCTCGCTTAACCTTACATTTCTCGGTATTACTGTCCTGTATACCTTGTCCTTGAAATATTTTTTTACTTCTTCTACAACCTGTATCGATAAATTCGTCCGTGCATCAAACATTGTCAATACAACGCCTTCAACTTCCAAATCATGATTCAGGTGTTTTTTTACCAATTTTACCGTATCCATCAACTGGCTTAATCCTTCCAGTGCATAATACTCGCATTGTATAGGCACCAATATTGCATTGGCCGCCGTCAGTGAATTAATCGTCAGCAACCCTAGTGAAGGGGGGCAATCAATAATTATATAATCATATTTATCCTTTACATTTTCCAAGGCTTCTTTCATCCTTGTTTCCCTTGAAATAACCGAGACCAGTTCTATTTCCGCGCCTGCAAGCTGTATATTCGAAGGGCATATTTCCAGGTTTTCTATTTGAGTTTTTAACAAAACATTTTCAATTTTTTCCCCGCGTATCAATACATCATATGTTGATTTTGCCAGGCTCCTTTTTTCTATTCCCAACCCGCTTGTTGAGTTCCCCTGGGGGTCATTATCCACAAGCATGACTTTCTTCCCCTTATATGCAATACAAGCAGACAGGTTTATCGCCGTTGTCGTCTTTCCTACCCCACCTTTTTGGTTAGCAATCGCTATGATTTTTGCCATCACCGTTCACTCCTGCTTTTACTTTACAGCAGGCTTTCTTCTTCCGATTTAAGCCTGTCCTTCTTCTTATTATATATCAAGATTTACCACGTCCCTGGCGTGCTTATGGATGTATTCCTTTCGCGGCTCTACATTTTCACCCATCAAATCGGTAAAAATTTCGTCGGCGGATACTGCATCTTCGATCTCCACTTTCAATATGGACCTTGTTTCCGGGTTCATCGTAGTTTCCCACAGCTGCTCGGCGCTCATCTCCCCCAGCCCCTTGAACCTTTGAATCGTTACATCTTTTTTATTCCATTTTCTTTCCTGGATTTCTCTTTCCATTTCTTTCTCATCATATGCATACACGTACTCTTTCCCGTTCGTTATTTTATATAAAGGGGGCTGCGCAATGTATATATTTCCATTCTCAATAAGAGGTCTTAAATACCTGAAGAAAAAAGTCAACAACAGCATTCTTATGTGGGAACCGTCAACATCCGCATCTGCCATTATTATTACTTTCTTATACCTTAGCTTGGTAATATCAAATTCATCCCCTATTCCTGTCCCCAGGGCTGTTACTACCGGCATAAGTTTTTCGTTTCCGTACACCTTGTCCAGGCTTGCTTTTTCTACGTTCAGCATTTTTCCCCACAGGGGCAGAATAGCTTGAAACCTTCTGTCTCTTCCCTGCTTTGCAGAACCTCCCGCCGAATCACCCTCGACAATATATATTTCACAAAATTCAGGGTCTTTTTCAGTGCAATCTGCAAGTTTTCCCGGCAACGCAGCACCTTCAAGGGCGGACTTTTTCCTGGTCAGCTCCCTTGCCTTTCTTGCCGCCTCCCTGCTTCTTGCAGCTACTAAACACTTTTCGAGTATCCTTCTTGCATCAGCAGGATTTTCTTCCAAAAAACAGCTCATCTTATCCGTCAGTATGCTTTCTACAGCGCTTCTTGCCTCGCTATTGCCCAGTTTTGTTTTTGTTTGCCCTTCAAATTGCGGTTCATGAAGCTTTACGCTTATTATTGCGGTTAATCCTTCCCTTACATCTTCACCTAACAGGTTCTTCTCGCTATCCCTTAAAATATTGTGTTTCCTTGCGTAATCATTTAAAACCTTTGTTATTGCAGTTTTGAATCCAGTTATATGGGTTCCGCCCTCCGTGTTTTTTACATTGTTTGCATATCCGTATATATTTTCTATATAACCATTGTTGTACTGTATTGCAATTTCAACTTCGATACCGTCCTTTTCACCATAAATATATATCGGTGGCTCATGTATTGTTTCCTTGTTTTTATTTATATACTCGACGAAGGATACTATTCCGCCTTCATAGCACAGCTCTTTTTTTTCCGGTTCATCTTTCCGGTTATCCGTCAATATTATTTTTATTCCCTTGTTTAAAAAAGCTACTTCCCTGTACCTGCTTACCATTGCTTCGAAATCAAAAACCACCTCTTCGAATATCAACGGATCAGGTTTAAATATTGTTTTCGTTCCCGTCTCATTTGTTTGGCCTATTACTTCCAGCTTCGATGCGACTTTTCCCCTTTCGTACCTTTGCCTGTATATATAACCATTTCTTTTTACTTCTACTATTAGATATTCCGACAGTGCATTAACAACAGAAGCACCAACACCGTGAAGCCCCCCGGACACGCTGTATGCACCG
>JAAZDH010000218.1 GCA_012512865.1 Clostridiaceae bacterium
GAGATAAAGAGAAGTTTAAGCAAATAGCCAGGGTGATGCTTAGGGAATCCCAAAGTGATAAAGAAAGGGAACGAATTAAAAAATTTTAGGAGATATATAATAAACAACGTAAAACCATCAGGTATAATGTTGAAAATGTGACCAGGCTTGCAGAGTTAAGCAGGGAATACGGATCCAATATAACTGATATCGTAAACGAATATTTTGCAGAAGCGCTAACCGGGGAAATAGATATTGATTCAACCTGGAATGAATATTTAAGCAAATTAAAAGCAGCAGGATATGATGAAATAGTGGAAGAATTACAAAAAGCACCCTTGTATGAAGATTTAACGAAGATAAATTAAATGCAAAAATAAAAAACCGTGAAAAGGACCATGAAAAAAGAGCGTTAAGTTAAAAAGAACAGCCAGGGGGGACATTAAATTCCCCTCCTGGCTATTTGCCAAGATATCTCTTTGCTTGCTTGGCAATTGAATTATTTAGTACTTATGAATATTTAGTGACGGGGTTGTATACCATACCATTGCGTTGCATATCACTTCAAGCTAGTTGATAACCCAAGAACATTACAGAGTGAGCATAATGAAAGGACTGTGTATGAGCATGGAAAATAATTATAACCTGCATTTAAAAAATAAATATGATATTATAATTGCAGGCGGCGGCACGGCAGGCGTTATTGCAGCAATAGCAGCAGCAAGGAGCGGTGCAAAAACCCTATTGGTTGAGAGATGGGGCCATGTAGGGGGGACAGCAGTTTTTGGCATTCCATTTCTCGGAATGTTCGATTGTAAGGACAAGAAAGTTGTTTCTGGCATTCCAGGGCAACTTGTTGAGCGCATGGTCAAGGAGGGCGGCTCAATAGGCTATACCCTTGGCGGCAAATGGGCAGATGAGAACTACCATTTTTCCCTGGCGCCATTTGAACCAGAGACCTACAAGTACGTTGCACAGGAAATGCTGCTGGAAGCCGGGGCAAGTGTTTTACTGCATACTTTTATCATGGGTGCTGTTGTAGAAGATGGGCAGATAAAAGCAATAAAGGTATGCAACAAGTCCGGTGTTCATGAGCTTTGCGCGAAGGTAATTATTGACTGTACGGGAGATGCAGATGTTGCGTTCATGGCTGGCGCACCAATGCAAGATAAAGAACAGCTGCAAAATGTAACTATTATTTTTAGAATGGGCAATGTTGATATAGAAAAATTTGTTGACGCATTGAAAAACTCCCGGGGAGTATCCGGGTGGAATGAGTGGCATACAAGGCTTGTAACCGGAAAGAAAATTGGAAGCAATACAAGTACTGCAGTTCATATAGCGGGCCACTTTGCCCTGGTTGAAAGCCAGGAAACTACCTTTACAGCTGTATCAGTCGCTGAAGGGGAAGTATACATTAATGCTACCAGGACAATTAAAATAGATGGATCCAATGCGGAAGACCTAAGCAGGGGAGAAATAATGGAAAGACGTAACGTGCATAGTATAGTAAAACAAGTAGTTAAAAAAGTGCCAGGTTTTGAAAAAGCCCGTTTATTAAGCACTTCGCCCTTGGGCATTAGAGAATCGCGCAATATTGTTGGGGAATATATCCTTACGAAGGAAGATGTGATTGGGGGCAGGGTATTCGAAGATGCGGTTGCAAGAGGTGCTTACCCGATAGATATACATGATCCTAAAGGGGGAAGGACAAGATTCACCTTTATCAAGGACGGGGGTTCCTACACTATCCCGTACAGGTGTTTCTTGCCCTTAAAAGTTGAAGGGCTGCTCGTGGCCGGGAGATGCCTTTCGGCAACCCATGAAGCCCTGGGTTCTGCAAGAATCATGGGCACTGTGATGGCCCAGGGTGAAGCAGTTGGTACTGCTGCTGCGTTAGCCGTTATAGATGGTCTTTCTCCAAGAAAAGTAGATATAAATAAGCTTAGAAATGTACTCCGGGAAAACGGCGCAATAGTTGATTAATTAGATAATCCTGTCTATATCCAAGTAAGGAACACGCCTAGTAGTTATGCATCCAGCAGTCCCGGGATCAAATTCTATGTTCTTAATATAACGTAATGCCCACCTGGTTCATTCTTATCATAGCATTTAGGATTTTTATGATTTTTTAAGCTTTTTCAACAAGCTCTGCTCGCTTATGTTTTTGACGCCTGGCGTATAGCTCATTGTAGCAAACAACTTGTTTTACATCTAAAGGAATTTTACGTTTAATATCGTCATCGTCCGCATATGTTACCCAAAATTCTTTTGGATAGATACTGGATTTTGTACGAAAGACAGGTGTATAAAGACAGGTGTATCTTGATTATTGACTTTTCGTTCAATGCATCAATATATTTCACAATTTCCAGTTTTTCCACACAACCTTATTTACAAAATTTATGAAAGTATATATAATATATGCATAATGTTTTATTGCAATGGCATTTATGATGCGCCTTGTATATGTGATTCGCACACCGGTTTCTTGCCGATTTGCCGGATGTCTGGTAACCTGGCAGGAAAATTGACAAATTAATAAGGATAAATAAGTAAAACAAATATAACATGAAAGAAATGCTATGCGGGGGGACCACTTGGTTGAGAAGGTAAAACCTGACCCTTTGAACCTGATGTAGTTAATACTACCGTAGGGAAGCATTACATTTTAGAATTTAGAATGATAAATCACTAAATTATAATGCTTGCCTAAGGGGCAAGCTTTTTTCGTATTATCGGGCAGGTAGCGCAAAATAAAAATACAAAGTCAAAATACATAAGAGGTGGTTCAAGTGAAGACAAGGAAACTGGCATACGCGGCGATGTTAATTGCATTGGGCATAGCATTGAGCAATTTCGTGTATTTTCCTGTAGGGGCCTCAAAATGCACACCAGTACAGCATATCATTAATGTTATATCTGCAGTTGCACTGGGCCCGGGGTATGCTGTCTCGATAGCTTTTTGTATATCAGTTACCAGGAATATACTTGGAACAGGTACGCTGCTTGCTTTTCCGGGGAGCATGGTAGGAGCCTTCCTGGGAGGATTGCTGTATAAAAAAACAAGCAATAAATTCCTTGCTGCCGCGGGGGAAATAACCGGGACGGGAATCATCGGTGCTATTGCTGCCTATCCCGTTGCAAAATTCATATTGCACAAGGAAGCAACTGCACTTTTCTTTGTGGTTCCATTCCTTATAAATACGGTGGCTGGAAGCGCAATTGCACTTATCATACTTAAGGGAGGTAAATTTTTAAAAGAAATATATAAGAAGTAAAAGATATGTATAAAAAATAGGGATATTATGAAAATAAACAGGGCGAGACATAAGGCAATGAACAAAGCTAAGCTATGAAACACGGGACCGTTCCTTGTCTTGATCTTATGCTTTGTTTGAGCTAAGTAAGGCCGGCTAACAAAAGCCGGGAACTTCTTTAAAAGTAGATATTCGAAAAGTAGCTGGAAATTTTGCTAAACACTAAATTTGAAGCAAAAAACAAGAATGAAAAGCAATATATAGATGATGCACCTTGAAAACCGCATATAGTTACGAGGGGATAACCTAA
>JAAZDH010000219.1 GCA_012512865.1 Clostridiaceae bacterium
ACGCAATACATTAATGCAATACCTCGCATGAACCTTTTACTCCCCTGTAAGCCCAGTTCTTTCAATACCTTGCATAAACTTCCTCTGTAAGAATGAGAAACTTATAATTATCGGCAAAACTACCATGAAAGTTCCTGCCATCAATACTGCATTATTTATAGTATCTTCTCCCTCGACAATACCTATTAAATTCTCAAATAGTTCTTCCGGGGGAGTATTAACAGCTGAAACAATTACATTCAACCTTGTCGGCAACAAGGCTAATTCCGGCCTTGTACAAAAAATCGAGGGTTCTTAAAAATCATTCCAATGCCATACTATCGACAATACAATTGTAACCCAAAAAGCTGATTGCGCTATTGGCAGCACTATTTCCCAATATGTTCTTAAAAATCCGCACCCGTCAATCTTTGCGGCATCCTCGATTTCCTTGGGCAGGTTTAAGTAGAATTGCCTGAATATGAAAACGAACAAGGCCCCCTTTAAACCAAAACCAAAAAAAGTAGGAACAATTAGCGGTAGGTAGGTATTTAGCCATTTCATGGTCGAAAACAATATATAGGTTGGTATAATCAGTGTTTGGACCGGAACAATCAAGGCAACAATTACAAAGAAAAACAAAAACTTCTTGCCCAGGAAATTGTACCGCGCAAACCCGTACCCGACAAATGAACATGCCAATACATGGCCCGTGGTTGTTGCTGCAGTAAGGAACAGGGAGTTTTTAAAAAACCTCCAGTAATCTAAAATCCTGTACGCAAAAACGTAATTGTAAAATTTCAGCCTGCTGGGAACCCAGTTTACTGTCAAATCATTAAGGTCTGCATTGGTCTTCAGCGATGTTACCAACATGTACAAAAAAGGAAACACAAATACAAAAACCAGGTCAAAAAGCAATACATACATGGCCAGCCTTGCAACCCTGCTTTTTATTCTTCTTGGAGTTTTAATAAAATTCAATGCTTTTTCAATAAACTTGCAGTTTTGTAATTTAACTTGCTTTACATTAGCCGCGGTTGCCCTCATTTATTTTTCGCTCCTTTCACGTCTGATACGTAAACGTACCTTCCCAGGACCCCCATGACAACAACTACGAGGAGTATTATAAATCCGAAATATATCCATCCCAATGCTGCTGCATATTCAAAATTTGCCTGCTTAAACCCGTATGACTGGATATAACTGAGTATGGGGTTCGTAACAAAAGCAAACGAATCGACCAATGAATAAATAATATTCAACAGGATAATGGGGGAAATCATCGGAAGGGTTATTTTCCAGAACATATCCCACTCTGTTGCCCCGTCAACCTTTGAAGACTCGTACAAGGATACCGGGATACTCTGCAGGCCTGATAAAAACAGGAGTATTTGCACCCCCGAACTCCATAAAACAACAACAATCATGCCAAAAAAGGTATCTATATACTGTACTACCTCCGGCCCCATGTATATGAGGAATTCCCTTGGTATAAGGTTGCCTCCCGCCAGGGATAATACTTCCAAGTCCACGTCTTGATTTAACAATTGTCTCATGACTTCCCCGGTGCCCAGCAAGAAGGGGATAAAGAAAGCTGTCCTGAAAAAGCCCCTAAACCTGATGCTTTTATTTACAAGTATTGCTATCAACAATGAAAATACAATTATTAATGGCACTTTAGTCAAGGTCTGGCGAATGGCATTCAGAAACATCGGTATAAAATTGACATCAATAATGAATGCCCTGATATAGTGCTCAAACCCGCTCCATTCTATTGAAAAACCTGCCATCCTGGTGATTTTGCCCAGGCTTAGCTTAACAGATATATAAAGCGGGTAAGCGAAGAATACAAGTAAGCCGATTATAAAAGGGGATACAAAAACATAACCTTCCAGCACTTGTTTTTTCTCCATGCTTAAATAAAATTTTCTCATCTTGTTACACCTCCTTTATTAACCACCAGGAAATCCTGCGGCTTTACAATAAAGCCGTCAGCCTGCGCTTGCTGCATACCGTAGTTTATATAAACAATAGCACCATTTGAATATTCAACTTTATAAAGGTCTTTATCCAGTTTCTCATGCAGAGTGATGCTTTCGCTCCATACATCTTTCAAACGACTGTTGAGCTCATTATATACATCAGCTATCACATCATTCCACTGGGAATAGTAAGAAGTAAACAACCTGGAATATTCGGTATTTTTAAGGTTTATGGATTTTTGGAAGGTCAGTTCAAAATATGGCATGCAACCATATTCAACCCATTTCAAGACATGATACCTTAAATCATATGACAGGTTTCCAGGGTCCGAGGAATATGGAATGGACCCGTGGACCACCATCTGGTAAAATG
>JAAZDH010000220.1 GCA_012512865.1 Clostridiaceae bacterium
AAGCCTGTATTCACCGTATATATCCAATCCATACCTTGTGGTATCCTGGGCTACCAGTATAATTTCCTTTGCGCCTGATTCAACAAGGTAGGCTGCTTCATCAAGTATGTCTTCAAGCCTCCTGCTCCTGTACCTTCCCCTCAAGGACGGTATTACGCAATATGTGCACCTGTTATCGCACCCGTCTGCTATTTTCAAGTAAGCATATCCCTTTGGCGTCGATATTACCCTGTCCCTGCCATGGTATTCGCAAAACCCTGGGTTGCCGCATAAAACTGGCTTTTCGCCCTTAAAGGACTTATCAATAACCTCGCATATCCTGTCATAGTATCCCGTACCGACAACCCCGTCAACCTCGGGTATCTCTTGTATTATTTGATTACCATATCTTTCTGCAAGGCAGCCTGCAACTACTATGGCTTTACAGTCACCGTCGTTTTTTAATTGGGCTGTCTCCAGGATGGCATTTATTGACTCAGCCTTTGCATCCTCAATAAAACCACAGGTGTTTATAATAATAGCAACGGCATCTTCTTGCTTGCTGGTGATTTCATAACCATTCTTCCTTGAATATCCCAGCATTAGCTCGCTGTCAACAAGGTTTTTTGGGCAGCCAAGGGAAATAATCCCTGCTTTTTTGCTCCTGTTGTTTATCGCCAAGTGGTTCACTTCCCGTGCTTATAATCTATGAACTAGTTTAGCATCAACTCTAACATTTTACAATCTATTAGTTCTTAAAAATTTCTAACGCATTTTTGTAAAGCACCAACTCACGCTCTTCCGGCGTAAAGCTGGAATCTTCCAATTGCCCCAGCTTCAATAAGAAAGAGGCAATATCCATATCCGTTCCAAATAAAATTCTTTCGGCTCCCAGCGTCTCTTTTGCATAGTCGAGCTCGTCCCTCCTGGAAAGTGTTCCCGAATAGTCGACCCAGACATTCCTGCACTTCCGTACCGGTTTTAGTTCCCTGTAGCTGTTTGCCCCAAGATGCGCCATTATTAACCTTGCCTCGGGATATTTCAAGGCAAGGTTGGCCACATTTTCACCCAATGTTTCATTCGGCAGCTGGCCCGTTGCCTTGTGAAATGCATGTATAAGAACCGGTACGTCATATTTTATGCACTGCTCGACCAAAGGAAAAACGCACGGGGCATCGCAATACACAGCAACCCAGAGCTTCATTCCCGACATGCCCAAATCTTCTATCCCGCGGGAAATCTCCTCCTTTGCATCTTCCAGTTTTGGATTTATGTAACAATATCCATATATTCGCCTGTCTCTTTTCATAAGCTTTGCAACACTATCATTTAATTCCCTTACTTCCTCGCTGTCCGGTACATATTTACCAAGACCTGAAACATAAATCCTGTCAATTCCATATCTATCCGCTGATTCTATCAACACATCACTGCTTTTCTCATATTGGCCTTTCCAAATATGGGCATGAACATCAATAATCATTTTATCCCGTTCCTCCCAAGAAGTATTTGGGCATTTCTCCATAATATATTGCATAACTCCTTTTCTCCCAGTTTACTGCGCTCAACCAGGTATAAGGCGGAGCGAAGGCTGAAAAGGGGATACAGGGAACCATATACCAGCTTATCGGTTCCAATTTCACTGTACAATAACTCTATTGCAAATGAGCCATTTTTTAACCCGCTTGTATCGTACCATATATTCCTACCTATGAATAAATCCTTGTGCCCTAGGAGTTCATGCGTCCTTGCGGTGAGAAGAAGTATCCTGCACGGAGACTCGCGTCTTAAGAAGTCATAAATCCCGAATTCTTCGGGGGTAAGAGGCCTCATCAAGTAATTCAACCTCTCATCTTCCATCCTTAATGATATAAAAAGCGGAAGATTTCTTTCTTTTAACATAGAACACAGCCTTTCAACATTCGCGTTGTCAACAAGCCTGTACTGGTGGTACCCGGGGTATATCCTGACTGCACATATATTATACCTGTCCATTGCAATATCTATATCTTCCTCAAAGCATGGAAGCATTGGATTGACCGTCATTACGTGAAGACAGCCCGTGCCTTTTAATGCTGAAGCAAGTTCCGCTTCCCCCTCAAGGGGGTCGTTGTAAAATATACTGTTCATATTTGCCACAAGACCCAGGCTTATTCCCGTCTCCGCGTGCTTTGCCCTGATTGCGTCAATTCCCTGCTCACGAAGCATCCTGAAAGGCCAATGCCCGACCAAACAATTACAATCAATTTTTTCCATTTGAATGTCCCCTTATATATCTTCTTACATGTCTCCCCTTACATCTAATAAACCATCCTGTAAAAAATTATATAAGATTTACATATGATTTCAATGTTTTTGAGTATTATTAAATCACATTTATAATTTTAACATGCCTTAAATTACTTGGGTGTATTTAATTCATATGATGCATAATATGGCAAAACGACTTCCTAAGGCTAATATTGGAGCAAGGCGTACGTATTATTATGTTTAATGCCAGAAAAAATCCGTAATTCGCCGCACGGATATCCCAACCCATCACCCTTATCTATCCCACAACCTTGACACCTTTTTCCTAAATCCTAGATTTTGTACACCTCAACCCCATCTATACGGCGAGACGACTTCCTAAGGCTAATATTGGAGCGAGGCATACGTATTGTTATGTTTAATGCCAGAAAAAATCCATAATTCGCCGCACGGATGCGGCGAGCCGTCACCCGAGCCATGGATGGCGAGTGTGACGGGTAGGATTTTTTCGCCAGCATTAAATATTACAATACGTAGCCGAAGCGACCATATTAGCCGGGGAAGTCGTCATTGCCTAAATTTACATCAAGTTAATTTAATGCACTAAAATTATTTCAATGTGTTGCATTGAATAAAATTTTATAATATACTTTTAACTGCAATGATTTGATTATTACCAGATAATAATAGCAAATACTAACTTGATAATTCGTGTAAAATTTGCATAAGGAGTGTTGAAACATGAATTACTTCTTAACCGAAGAACAACAAATGATCAAGGAACTGGCGGCAAAGATAGCCGATGAAAAAATTGCCCCTGTTGCATTAAAGTACGACGAGGAAGGCATATTCCCCCATGATATTATTCAAGTTATAGCTGATTCCGACCTTTGCGGCGTATACATACCGGAGGAATATGGTGGGCTTGGCGGCGGTGTATTCGAAATGTGCCTTGTTGTTGAAGAGCTAAGCAGGGCTCGCGCCGGAATTGCACTGGCATTTGCGGGAACCGGGCTGGGTATATTTCCAATAATCCTGTTCGGCTCCGAGGAGCAAAAAAGAAAATACCTTCCCCCGGTTGCAGCAGGAAAAATGCTGGGTGCATTTGCCCTGACGGAAGCAGATGCCGGCAGCGACGCGGCAGGCATCCGGACCACGGCCGTCCTTGAAGGAGATGAATACGTGCTGAATGGTACAAAGCAATGGATAACCAATGGCGGTGAGGCAGATATATACACGGTAATTGCATGCACGGACAGGTCAAAGGGTGCCAGGGGTTTTTCCGCGTTTATAGTTGAAAAGGGCACTCCCGGTTTTTCATTCGGCAAAAAGGAAAACAAGATGGGTATCCGTGCTTCCGCCACCAGGGAACTTATATTCGAAAACTGCAGGATACCAAGGGAAAACTTGCTTGGAAGGGAAGGCATGGGTTTCCTGGTTGCCATGAAAACCCTCGACAGGACAAGACCCGGGGTGGCCGCACAGGCCCTTGGAATTGCCCAGGGGGCTTTTGACGAAGCCTTGAAATATGCAAAGCAGCGTGTTCAGTTTGGCCAGCCCATTTCTTCTTTCCAGGCAATACAGCACATGCTTGCCGACATGGCAATACAGATTGAAGCCGCAAGATGTTTAATATACCAAACCTGCAGGCATATAGACAGCGGTGAAAAGAGTATTTCAAAAGAATCCGCAATGGCGAAGGTTATGGCATCAGATGTTGCAATGAAGGTTACCACGGATGCCGTCCAAATCCTTGGAGGCTATGGCTACATGAAGGAATACCCCGTGGAAAAGAGGATGAGAGATGCAAAAATAACGCAGATATACGAGGGTACGAATCAAATACAAAGGAATATAATTGCCCTGGAGCTGGTAAAAGAATCATCTTCAAAAAAGCAGCAATAAAAAATAAAATTTGAACACATAACCATGGTGAATAGGGGTGGAAAGATTGGATGTAATTGTCTGCATTAAACAGGTTCCCTCAACCAACGAGGTAAGAATAAACCCGGAAACCAATACCATCATAAGAGAGGGTGTTGAGGCAATTATCAACCCTTTTGACATGTATGCCCTGGAAGAAGGTTTACGGGTTAGGGACAGGATGGGGGGCAAGGTCACGGTATTGAGCATGGGTATTCCCAGTGTTGCGGAGCTTTTAAGAGAAGCAATAAGCCTGGGTGCTGATGAAGCAATATTATTAAGTGATAAGGCTTTTGCAGGTTCTGATACACTTGCCACCTCATATGCTCTTTCAATGGGAATAAGAAAAATTGGGAAATATGATTTAATCATATGCGGCAAACAAGCAACGGACGGCGACACTGCGCAAGTTGGGCCAAGCCTGGCCGAAAAACTGGGCATTCCCCATACAACTTATGTCAGGAAAATCGAGGCAATGGAAGAAGGTTATATCAGGTGTCAACGGCTTACGGACGATGGTTATGAAGTTGTTGAAATGATCCTGCCTGCCCTAATAACAGTGGTCAAGGAAATAAACGAACCGCGCCTTCCCTCCCTTAAAGGCATGATGCGGTCCAAGAAAGCCGTTATTACCACCTGGAACGCGGAGGATATAAATGCGAACAAGGATTTGTGCGGGTTGAAAGGTTCTCCTACGCAGGTGATAAAGACTTTTACACCTGTCCATGACATAAAAAGTGAAATTATTGAAGGCACGCCGGCAGAGCAGGCAAAAAAGCTTGCCGACAAGCTGCTTTCACTCAAGTTTTAAATGCTGCCGGAAATTTTTAAGATGACAGAAGCAATACAAAGGAAAATCACAACAAGGTATTCCTCAATGGGAAGTTTAAATGGAGGCATGGATATGGCAAGTATAAAAATAATAACGGAAAAATGTACCGGCTGCAAGCTTTGCATACGGGCATGTCCTTACGGTGCAATAGAAGTTGAAAACAGGAAAGCAAAAATCCTTGATAATTGTACTCTTTGCGGAGCATGTGTTGAATCATGCAAATTTGAAGCCATACTTGTTGAAAAAGACGAGATTATAAATGATAATGCTAAGGACCTTGATTCGGCACGATACAGCGGGGTGTGGGTTGTCGGCGAGCAGAAAAACGGCATTCCTGCCGGTGTTGTATTTGAGCTCCTGGGAGAAGGCAGAAAGCTCGCAGATAAGCTGGAAGTTAAACTTTCAGTTGTTTTACTGGGTAACAATATTGAGGATTCCGCCCCAACAATGATTTACCATGGGGCAGACACCGTATACCTGGTTGATGATCCCTCTCTGGAGCATTATAATGACGAAGTGTATGCCGATATTTTATCAAACCTTGTAATGGCATACAAGCCTGAAATCGTGCTGCTGGGAGCAACAACTTACGGGCGTTCACTGGCACCGAGAGTTGCATCAAGGCTAAATATAGGCCTTACGGCCGATTGCACGGGATTGGAGATTGACATGAAAAGCCGCAACCTGTTGCAAACCAGGCCCGCATTCGGCGGAAATTTGATGGCAACAATAATATGCCCCAATCGCAGGCCCCAAATGGCAACAGTACGGCCAAAAGTAATGAAGCCATTGGAAAGGGATACCTCGAGAAAAGGTGAAATAATAAAACCGGAAATAAGGATTCCTGGCAATACAAGGGTTAAAGTCAAGGATGTTATAACAACACTTACTGAAGCAGTAAGTTTAACCGAGGCGGATATTATTATATCCGGCGGAAGAGGTCTTTGCGACCCTAAAAACTTTGCCCTTGTTGAAGAATTGGCAAGAGTGCTTAAAGGTGCCGTGGGAGCATCCCGTGCTGTCGTTGACGCTGGCTGGATCGACTACAGCCACCAGGTGGGCCAGACCGGAAAAACCGTAAGGCCAAAAATATATATAGCATGCGGAATCTCCGGGGCCATCCAGCATCTTGCCGGGATGTCTTCATCCGATATTATTATTGCAATAAACAAGGATCCGAATGCTCCCATATTCAAGGTTGCAAAATACGGGATAGTAGGAGATGTGCTCGAAGTATTGCCTGCGTTAATAAAGGAATTCAAGGAGAGATTGGGCGGCTAGGGGACAAGTTTCCTTAAAACCGTCCTAATCTCTTCATCGTTAAAACCCCTGTATTGAAGATACCGGTATACCTGCCTTTCCACCCTTTTTTTCGTAAAATCATAATCCTTGAATTTTTTTCTCACTAATCCTTCAGCAACAAGGATATTATCTATTTTTAACTCTTCAAGACCTTCAAGTATTAACTCCTTCTTTATCCCCCTGGCTTTCAATTCCTGTATTAGCCTGCGCTTGGATTTTGGGTTTAGTTTTCCCCGGTCATGAAGGTATTTTCTTACATAAAGCCTGTCATTAATATAACCGTCGGCCTTCAGTTCGTCCAACACATTCTGTATTATGTCTTCATTAAAACCTTCCTTTTCCAATTTTAACCGCACTTCTTTTTCTGTCCTGAATTTAAAGGAGATAAATTTCCATGCCCTGGACTTTGCCTGCATGAAATCGGCAGCATTTTTAATATTACTTATTTCTTCTTCGGTTAATTCTTCCTTTTCATATAGAGAAAATTTGAAATAATCATCCTCTGAAACCGAAAAGGAATAACTGTCATCTACTTGGATTCTATAAACAATGCAATTGCTTTCTTCGTCTTTTACGACAGAAGTTATTCGCATTATTTCCTCACCTTCATAAAATTAAAAAAATCTATATTATTATTCATCAAATCCAGGAGCCTCATCTTCCATGTCTTTCGAATGGGTACCCATGCTCTTTGAAAAAGCCAGTCTAAAGTTTTCCCTTATCTTGTTCTCGATTTCATTCCTGGTTTCCGGGTTTTCCTTCAGGAATTGTTTTGCATTTTCCCTTCCCTGGCCGATCCTCTGGTCATTGTACGAATACCAGGCACCGCTCTTGTTTACAATATCAAGGTTTACTGCAACATCAAGAAGGCTTCCTTCTTTTGAAATCCCTTCCCCGTATATTATATCAAATTCGGCTTCCTTAAAAGGAGGAGCCACCTTGTTTTTTACCACTTTAACCCTTGTACGGTTGCCGATAACTTCCGTTCCCTGTTTTAGTGTTTCAACCCTTCTCACATCAAGCCTTACCGAGGAATAAAACTTAAGCGCCCTCCCCCCGGGAGTAGTCTCTGGATTGCCGAACATAACCCCCACCTTTTCCCTGAGCTGGTTGATAAATATGGCCGTGGTCCTGGATTTGCTTATGACACCGGCGAGTTTCCTTAACGCCTGGGACATCAAGCGTGCCTGAAGTCCTACATGGGGATCTCCCATTTCCCCGTCAATTTCAGCTTTTGGCACCAACGCTGCCACTGAATCCACAACAATCACATCAATTGCCCCGCTCCTTACCAGGACTTCCGCGATTTCCAATGCTTGCTCGCCTGTATCAGGTTGGGATACTATCAAGTTTTCAATATCAACTCCAAGATTCTTGGCATATACCGGATCCAATGCATGCTCGGCATCTATAAAAGCTGCTTCTCCCCCGGCTTTTTGTGCTTCGGCTATGATATGAAGCGCAACGGTGGTTTTACCGGATGCTTCCGGGCCAAATATTTCCACTACTCTTCCCCTGGGTACTCCGCCTACTCCAAGTGCGATGTCAAGGCCAATAGCACCGGTTGGAATTACTTCAACGTTTAAATGGGTGTTTTCACCGAGCTTCATTACCGATCCCTTGCCAAATTGTTTCTCTATTTGACTTATGGCCATATCAAGAGCTTTCTTTTTTTCCATCATGTTTAACCATCCTCTCCGGTTTTTATACGAACAATTGTTCTTAGTTAATTATAAACAATAAATTAATTTTCGTCAATACTTCTTAGAAATAATTTCTAAATTTTACTATCTTTTTAACCTGCCTAAACCTTGTCACTCGTAATCCTGAACTTATTTTTTATGATACCAAGCAAGTAAGTTACTTCTTTTATACCCATCAAGACCATTATAACGAAGTATGCCATGACCCCGAATGCTATCATTAGAAATAAATACAAAAGCTCAGCCATTTTTGAATCAATTGAAAACGGCCTTGAAAAATCCACTGGTATCAGCCCTTTAAACAGGAAGACCATGATTCCCATTATTGCTGAAGCTACAACTGTTTTTATGATAAATTTCAACCATTGGTCTGAATATATCCCCTTGATTTTTCTACCTAGTGCATACATCAAGATAGCCAAGTTAACCATGCTTGAAATGGAATATGCCATTGCCATTCCTGAAGCCCCGATACTGGTATAATTGAAAAAAATATAGCAAAGCAAAGCATTTGATACTATGGAAACGGCACCGGAATAAAGGGGCGTTTTCGTATCGTTGCAGGCGTAAAATGCCCGGTTTACTATTGCCAGGATGGATTGGGACAACAATGCCAGGGAAAAAAACATTAAAATGCTCCCTGTCATGTTGATCCTGTCAGCTCCAAAATTAACAGACCATTTATATATTGCACTTATTACAGGTTCCCTCAGCACAATAAAACCTACGGCCGATGGAATCACCAAAATCAGCATTGATTTCACGCTCTTGTCGAAGATTTTCTTGAAAGCCTCTTTTTCACCAACGGCCAGCTTTTCAGACAGGGTTGGAAGAATGGCAGTTCCCATTCCCATGGCAAATATGCCGTATGGCAGCTGCCAAATGTCATTTGCATTGGTAAGGGCTGTAACGCTTCCTTTTTCAAAATTTGAAGTATAGGACTGGGATATAACCGTATTAATTTGCACAATCGACGACGCAAGGAGGGATGGTATCGCAAGTTTTACGATTCTCTTGAATCCCGGATGCTTAAAGTGTATTTTAAGCCTGTAATATTTCATATTGCGATGGGCAAAGGACAGTTGGAATAAAAAATATATAAATGCGCTGGTCATAATGCCGAATGCCACTTTTTCAACGCCAGTATCGTGAAAAATCAATATGCTTAATACGCTTCCAAGATTATATATGGAAGGCCCGTATGCTGCAGCGGCAAACCTCTGGTAAGAATTCAAAACCCCGTTGGTAAGGCCTGCAAGCATGATAAAGATTACCGATGGGAAAAGTATCCTTGTCAAAGCAATTGTCAGGCTGGTTGTTTCGGGGTTATACCCAGGAGCCGTTAAACTTACAACCTGGGGGGCAAATATTATCCCAAGGCCGCTTATTATCACCATGGCAATAAAAATAACGTTAATGAAGGAACCTACAACCTTCCAGCCCTCTTCTTCCCTGCCCCTTGCCAGGTATCCCGACAATACGGGTATAAGCGCTGCTGCGATTGAACCTCCCACAAGCAGATTATACATAAGGTCCGTTGTTTTAAAAGCAGCAAACAAGGCGTCGGATTCTGTTCTTGATAGCATGTTCGGTATCAAGGTGGACCTTAAGAATCCTGTTATCCTGCTTAAAATCATGGATGACATGACTATTGCGGCAGCGCCGGTAAGCCGCTTTTTTTCAAACTCTTCCAATTACATTCCTCCGATTATCTATGTAATGAATAATTATTTTCCAGGAAATTTAACCAGCAGAAACAAGGGGCCTTTGAAACATTATGTACTTCCTCACCATATCCAGTGCATGCAGCGATGCAACGTTTCTTATCCTGCTCCTCTCACCCCAAAGCTTCAGCTCTTTCACTTCAGCCCCATCATTATGGGAAAGGGCAATATAAACAAGACCTACGGGCTTTCCAGGAGTTCCTCCCCCTGGCCCTGCAATACCCGTTACTGCCAGCCCAAGGTCGGTAC
>JAAZDH010000029.1 GCA_012512865.1 Clostridiaceae bacterium
GTAAGAAGCGTTTCGTACATCTTCTCTCCGTGGCGAATTCCGATGATTCGGATATCGTTATTCGAATGGAACAGCTCCTTTACCGCCTGAGCGAGCACGCCGATGGTGCAGGCAGGTGCTTTCTGAACGAGGATATCTCCGCTTGTTCCATTTTCAAAAGCGAACAACACAAGATCAATGGCCTCGTCAAGGGACATAATGAAGCGAGTCATATTTGGATCTGTAATTGTGATAGGCTTACCTGCTTTAATTTGCTCAATCCAAAGTGGAACAACGCTTCCCCGGGAACAGAGCACGTTGCCGTATCTGGTACAGCAAATTTTGGTCTTGTCGGGTGATACAGTACGAGATTTTGCGACAACCACCTTTTCCATCATGGCCTTGCTTGTCCCCATTGCGTTTACGGGGTATGCGGCTTTGTCGGTTGAAAGGCATATAACAGATTTTACTCCTACCTCAATTGCGGCGGTGAGAACATTGTCCGTGCCGACAACATTTGTCTTGACAGCCTCCATCGGGAAGAACTCGCAGGACGGAACCTGCTTGAGAGCCGCTGCGTGGAATATGTAGTCAACTCCGTACATGGCATTTTTAACAGACTGCAGGTCACGAACATCTCCAATATAAAACTTTATCTTACCCGCAACCTCCGGCAACTTTGACTGATACTCGTGGCGCATATCGTCCTGCTTCTTTTCATCGCGCGAAAAAATGCGGATCTCGCCGATATCAGTCTTGAGGAAGCGGTTAAGGACGGCGTTTCCAAACGACCCCGTGCCGCCGGTAATCATAAGAACTTCTCCCTTAAAAAAAGACATATAAAATCCTCATTTAATAAATACTTTCTTAACTTTACTAAGTACATCCATTGCCGGTTCACTTTTTAATATCAGCAAAATCAGCACATAAGTAATGCAACCTAATATTACTGACAAGATAATAGATGCTAATACATTACTTGGCAACAATAAGCGATTAACCAAAAATACAACAACGCCCATTGTTATTCCAGACAGCAAGGATTTAGCAGTATTTATAAGTGTTGTAAATATATAAAAATCGCCTATTTTTTTTCTTAGAAGAATGTATAATGTAATGCAATGAATAATTGCCGAAACACTAGTAGCTAAAGCTACTCCCTGCACGCCTAACACTTTTGAAAAAATTAAGCTTAAAAGTATATTTATTGCAATGACAATTACCGATGTAATAGTGGTAGTTTTTGTATCCTTATATGCATAAAAAACTTTCACCAAGGAGTCTCTAATAGCCAAAAATACCAAGCCTATTGAGTAGAATTGCAAAGCAGACATTGTCATATTGATGGAATTTACATCAAAATTCCCACGGTTGAAAAAAACAGTTACTATAGGTTTTGCCAAGATTATCACACCGATGGATGCAGGTATCAACAGAAGAAGCATTCCATTAACAGTTTTTGAAAGCTTTATCTTTACCTCTTCTTCTTCATTGTTTACAACGTGAGCTGCAGAATCAGCAAACAATACTGTTACTATGCCAGTTACTAAAATCCCTTGAACTGCATTATTAATTACTGAAGCATATGTAAGTGCTGAGATAGCTCCTTCAGCAATAGTAGAAGCGATTGATTTGCTGATTGCATTATTTATCTGGCTAACACCAACTCCAATAATAACAGGAACAACAATGAATAAAGTTTCACCGACATTCTTATCTTTTATATCAATTACCGTACGATATTTATACCCAGTCCTTTTAATAAAAGGTATAATAAACAATACTTCTAATATATAAGCAAATAATATCCCCCATCCCATTAGCCAGACACCTATAGTAGCGGACAATATTATTGCTGTAATAATTGCAAGATTTCGAGGTAGACTTATAGCCGCAGGAACAATAAAATTATCATTTATTTGCAAATAACCATTACCAATATTCACAAGAACCATGAAGTACAGGCTGAAAGCACTGGCTCTAATAAACCGTGAAGCAATTTCTGTGGTTTGACTATCGAAGCCGGCAGCAAATAACTTAACAATATACGATGGAAAACACAGAAGCAAAAGTATGAGAACTGTGCAAATCAGTAAAGAAATAGTTGTTATATTATTTGAGTAACGGTTAGCAGCATCTATTCCCTTCTCTTTTTTTACTTTATTATACATGGGAATATAAGCAGTAGATAAAGCATGCCCTATGAAATAAAAAAGCAAAGTAGGTACTGAACTCGCTATTAGATACGCATCACTTATATTGGATGTTCCGTAATAATTCGCCAGTACAACATCGCGAAACATACCGAACAATTTGGATATAACTATAATTGTCATCAGTATGCCGATGTTCTTTTGAAAATTTATTGTTTTCATGTTTCTGTTTAGACTTCTTTTCTATTTATATACTCATCTTTTCTGTAAACCATATTATTTATAATCTGTCTGAATATTTCGGCATTCTTTTGAATGTTATGGTTTTGCCGTGCCAGATTAAGAGCGTTATTTACCGTATTATGAAGAAATTCTCTGTCATTAATACAGTTATAAAGTGTTTCTTCAAGCTCATTTTTATTGCCTGCTATATGTGCCGCATTATGTTTCTCAAGGTATTTCACGAATGGATAATCATGAGATGCAAAAACAATAAATGGCTTCCCACATGCAAGAGAATCCGCAATTTTTGTTGAAAAAGCATATTTTAAGTCAATGAGACGATCATCCTTTTCACAATGTAAAACGGCACTGCTTAATTTAATTATTTTTTGCACCTCTTCATACGAAACAAATCCCCTGTATTCTACTATCGGTATTTCACAGATTCTTTGCTGTAAATCAAAAGAAGGGAATTTACCGCAAATGACCAACTTTGCTGTCTTATCAACTTTATATAACGTTTGGGCAAACTCTAAGAGGCAGTCCGAACGTCCTACCCCTAGATTTCCGCAATAGGCTACTGTAAACACCTCAGGGGTGTTGGCAACAATGGTCTGGCCACTCTCAATTGAGGAGGAAATGTATAGGGTTTTGCTTCTTCCCGGATGGGGATATGCCTTTTGATACGCTTTTTCTAACTCTTCCATGCTATAAATGCAAAATGAGCAGATCTCCATCACCTTTTTATACCAATACCTTAAAGATCTCATTAAAGCAAAATGCCATATGGAATAGATGTTTGCTGAACTGTAAATTCTTCTTTTCAACACATAGCTTTCGCTGTTATACATCACTAATGGAATATTCCAGCGCTTGCTAATTCTATAAGCAATTGAATACATAAATGGGCTGTCTCCGGCCTGAAATAAAACAAGATCAGGGCTAAAATCATTGATAAATTTTTCAAACCTTGAATCCCACCATTGATATGTCATCCAGATAAAATTCCGAATAACCATGTTTTTGCATGAATGAGATATTTTTTTTCTCGTCGGCTTGTGTTCGTTTTCATTAGAAACCGACTGATTTTTTACGTGTAAAAAAGCATTCAAGGCATCTTTGTCAGAAACTTGAAAAGAACTGATCACTACTGATTCGTCTTTTTTACCGTGGATATAAAATTGGGCTATTGAAGATGATTCGTAACCGAAAAGCAAGTTGAGTAGCGTTCTTCCGTTAGAAGAACTTTTGGATATTCTTTCATTTGATACAATCAATATTTTATACATATATCTCGATCCCCAAAATCTACCATTATATAATTATGGGGTGTTTTTCTATTCTGTACGGGCTTAAGATAATCAACGCCAAACACCTTTGTTAAAAACAGCTCCTTATTGGCAGGTGCTATAAATGTAAATCCTTCAAAGGTACATTCACTGCCTTTACCAAAAACATGTAATTCATGAACTTGGTTTTTCCAATGATAATTATGTACCCATAGAATGGCATATGATCTTTCTTTATTATTGCTTAATGTAGAGAGTACTTCAATATATTGATCGATTTTAATTTTTCTAACCGGTACAACTGATTTTATAATTTTTTTAATAACTGAATACCTTCCATTATCATAACCGCTTTTAATCGCTCTTAATGTCAACAGTTTTTTTATTATCCATCCTCGCATATATAATGCAATTCCATTATTTCGATCAATATAATCAATTGGGAAAATATCGATGTATATGCCATTATGCATTTTTACATTTCTACTTGATAATTCAATAACTTTTGTATTGTTTAGACGAAGCTTGATTATTCCTCGTGCAAAAGCTGGGTCGGTTTCATTATACTGAAGAAAATAGCCGTCAATTGGATCTCTATCCCAGATTTTTTTCAACCTTTCATAATCTTCCCTCAACATAC
>JAAZDH010000221.1 GCA_012512865.1 Clostridiaceae bacterium
CTCCCACTGCTTCGCTACTAAAGGAAGCCAGCCTTTCTTTTAAATCCTCGACGAAAGCAACCGCCTCGCCGGGCGTTTTATTCATCTTCCAGATACCGGCTATTATCTTCTTCCTATTTTTTTTTTTTCGTTTAAGACGGCTATGCCGGGTAGCTCCTTGCCTTCCAGGAATTCCAGGGAAGCTCCGCCGCCAGTGGATATATGGGTTATCCTGTCGGCAAAACCAAGCTGTTCAACCGCTGCAGCCGAGTCTCCCCCGCCAACTATCGTTATTGCCCCGGATTCGGCCAAGGCCTTCGCAATTTCCCTTGTTCCCGCTGCGAAATTCGGAAATTCGAAAACCCCCATGGGGCCGTTCCAAACTATGGTTTTAGCCTTCTTTATTACTTCGGTAAACTTGTCTATGGTCGAGGGGCCTATGTCCATTCCCATCCACCCGTCAGGCAGGCTGTCAGACAGTACGCATTTATACTCGGTATCATTCTTGAATTCCCTGGCCACGGTGTTGTCAACCGGGAGATGGAACTCAACTCCCTTCTCCCTTGCCTTTTCCATTATATTCCTGGCAAGTTCAAGCTTGTCATCTTCACATATGGATTGGCCTATACTGTAACCCTGGGCCTTAAGAAAAGTGTAGGCCATACCTCCGCCGATAATCAGCGCATCCACCTTGTCAAGGAGGTTTTCAATAACACCGATTTTGTCCGAGACCTTCGCACCGCCGAGTATTGCTACAAAGGGGCGCTCAGGGTTCACAATAGCCTTGCCCATGATTTCAATTTCTTTCTTTATGAGGTATCCGCAAACCGCGGGCAAATAATCCGCTACTCCTGCAGTTGACGCATGGGCCCTGTGAGCCGTACCAAAGGCATCATTAACGTAAATCTCGGCCATGCTTGCAAGTTCCTTTGCAAAAGCAGGGTCATTCTTTTCCTCCTCTTTGTGAAACCTCACGTTTTCAAGGAGCATAACCTCCCCTTCCCCGAGTACCCGTGCTTTTGCCTTTGCATCTTCCCCTATCACGTCGTTTGCCAGTATTACTTTACTGCCGAGCAGCTCTTCCAGCCTCCTTGCCACGGGTTTCATGCTGTACTTTTCTTCAAATCCCGACTTCGGCCTTCCAAGGTGGGAAACAAGTATGACCTTTGCATTGTTATCCACGAGGTAATGTATGGTGGGCAGGGCTGCAGCTATCCTCTTATCGTCCGTGATATTGCCCTCCTTGTCCTGCGGCACATTGAAATCAACCCTGACAAGGACCTTCTTTCCCCTCACATCAATATCTTCTATAGTTTTTTTATTCAACATACCCATATTATCACTCCCGTATTTATTCCATGTATATTATATTTAAATATCATACCTATACTTGGTTTATTCTATAACATGCCTTCATCTATGCCATAACTGCCTGCCTGTCACCGCTTGACTGTCACTCACCTGTTCCACGTTTAAAATGCCTGCATCACCTGAAAATGTCATTATAATTCATTATAATATTGGCTATTAATGTTAATAAAAAATAAGATAACATTTTATAATAACCCGTTTATAAACATCATCTAAGAGTAACCTTATCCAAAAATGCCCGAAAAGCCAGAAAAAATATCCAAAAAGGTCCGGCACAATTTACTCCGGACCCCTAACATTTTATTCGGCCGTTAATTATTCAGAATCAACCTTTGACATATAAAGCATTAAATCAACAAGCTTGTTCGCATAACCCCACTCGTTGTCATACCATGCAATAAGTTTTACAAAATTGCTGTTCAAGGATATGCCTGCATTTGCGTCAAATATACATGTGCGGGCATCATGTATAAAGTCGGTGGATACCACTTCATCCTCGGTATAACCCAAAATCCCCTTCAATTCATTTTCAGATGCCCTTTTCACTGCTTCCTTGATTTCATCATATGTTGCAGGTTTTTCAAGGCGGCATGTCAAGTCGACGACAGAAACGTCGATTGTCGGTATCCTGAAAGCCATACCCGTCAATTTTCCATTAAGCTCGGGGATAACCTTGCCTACAGCCTTTGCTGCACCAGTCGAAGAAGGTATGATGTTGACCGCAGCTGCCCTTCCTCCTCTCCAGTCCTTTTTCGAGGGGCCGTCAACAGTTTTCTGGGTGGCCGTGGTTGAATGCACCGTGGTCATCAATCCTTCCACTATC
>JAAZDH010000222.1 GCA_012512865.1 Clostridiaceae bacterium
ATCATAAATGGGATCATATAAGAGTTAAATAAATAGTAAGGACAGGAATTAAGAATCATGTAAGAATCATGTGATAATCAAACAGGGATGAGAGCAGGATTAACGGAGTAACTAAAATATAAACGTAGGATGGTGCAATTTTGAATATGCCTGGGATATTGACCAAGTGGTTGAACCAGTTTAAAGAATTCTGGCAAAGGCTTGATAAATCTCAGAAAAAACGTATTTTAATAACTTCCGGCATTGCTGTTATAACCGTTGTGCTTGGTGTTGTGGCATTGACAAGACCTACATATGTTACGCTTGTGAGTAATTTAAGTACGAAAGAAATCGGTGAGATGAGTGCAATATTATCGGAAAACAATATACCGCATAGCTTGAAAGATGGTGGGACAAGCATTGTAGTAAATGCAAATGACAACGGCAAGGCCCAGATTGTACTTGCACAGAATGGTTATCCCAAGGGAGGCATTACTTTTGAAGATGCAATTAGCATGATAGGGATTACTACAACGGAAAGCGACAGGAAACAAATATGGAAACAGCAACAGGCAAATGACATAGCGAAAAAGCTCATGTCCCATGATAGTATTGAATATGCGGAAGTGAGCCTGGCTTTGCCCGAGCAGACCGTGTTCCTGACCTCGGACAAAAAGGAATACCTGCCGACGGCGTATGTCATGGTTAAACCCAAAACAAGGCTTACACCGGAACAAGTGGAAGGAATTGTTTTAATGGTTTCAAAAAGCGTGGAGAGATTAGACCCGGAAAATGTCACCGTCGTGGATAACAACCTTAATGTATTAAACAAGCACATGAAGGACGACATGATTTCAACGGCAAACAGCCAGGAAGAGCTTAGGACCAAGAAAGCCCGGGAACTCGAAGAAAAAGTGTATAATTACTTCAGCGTGGGGCAGAATGACAGCTTCGACACAATAAGGGTGGTGGCCACTCCCTTCTTGGATTTTGACAGGTTGAAGATGCAGTCAAAAACCATTTCAAACCCTCCCGGCATGGATGGAGGTGCCATTATCAGCAGCGAAGAAATAATAGAAAAATCCGAAAATGCAGCAGCTGGCGCAGTTCCCGGGACTGATACCAATCCCGGCGAAACAACTTCCCCGTCATACTTGCTGGGAACGGGAGGCGAGTCGAGCTACGATTTACGAGAAAGAAGGCACAATTTTGCTTATGATGAGACCTTGACCGAGCAGGAAAGGGCAATCGGGTACCTGGTAGCTGAGAAATCAACGATGGCAATTTCGTTATGGTTCGGGAGAAATGTCAGGGATGAGAGCAAGCTTTCGGATGATTTTTTATCACAGGTTAGAATTGCGGAAAGTGCAGCAACAGGCATCCCCGTGGAAAACATTACGGTCAATAAATACAAGCTTGCTGCCCCCGAAGATGTGCAAAAGAAGACGGCAGATGTCGTAAAGGAAATTTTAAGCGATTACGGGCTTTTCATAATTTTGTTCCTACTGACAACGGGAATACTTATTGCCATGTTTACCGCAAGGAAGCATGCGGTAGAGGAGGATATAGCATCAATGGAAGCTGCTGTTGCGTTGCAGGGAATTCCAGATCGTGAACTTGAGAAAGAATCCATAAAAGAAATCGAGCTTGAAGTGAAATCGGAGATTTTAAAACAAATTGACAAGGTTATAAAAGAAAAACCCGAAGCTGTTGCACAGCTATTGCGAAGCTGGCTTTCTGAAGATTGGGAAGCCTAGGAGGTGTGAAAAATGGGCAGGGAGATAAAAGAACGAACCGGAAAAGAAAAAGCAGCCATGCTATTAATTACCCTTGGCAGGGAAAGATCTTCAGAGATTTTCAAGCATCTGAAAGAAGATGAAATTGAGCAGCTTACGCTCGAAATAGCTAATATCAGGTTTGTAGAGCCTGAAGAAAAAGAACAGGTGCTGGAAGAGTTCCACCAAATATGCCTTGCCCAGGAATATATTTCAGAAGGTGGAATCAGTTATGCCAAGGAATTACTGGAAAGCGCGGTAGGAAGCCAGAAAGCAATGGAGATTATCAACAGGCTGACAGCCTCCTTGCAAGTAAGGCCTTTTGATTTCGTAAGAAAAACTGATCCTTCGCAATTACTTAATTTTATTCAAAAAGAGCATCCACAGGTTATTGCACTAGTGCTGGCATATCTTAAACCGCAACAGGCTGCAGCCGTTTTGTCACAGCTTCCGCAGGATATACAGGCTGATGTTGCACGAAGGATTGCAATCATGGACAGGACATCGCCTGAAGTGATAAAAGAAGTTGAAAGAGTGCTGGAAAATAATCTTTCGGCCCTTATAAAGGAGGATTATACCCAGGTAGGAGGGCTCCAGTCCATAGTAGATATTCTTAATCACGTAGATAGGGGAACGGAAAAATTTATCATGGAGACACTTGAAATAAGAGACATCGAGTTGGCAGAAGAAATCAAGAAAAGGATGTTTGTATTTGAAGATATACTTACTCTTGATAACCGTGCAATTCAAAGGTTCATACGGGAAGTTGACAATAACCAGTTGGCAATTGCGCTAAAAGGTGCCGGGGAGGATGTCCAGAAAGTAATATTTGCAAATATGTCCAAGCGGATGGCGGAAATGATAAAGGAAGACATGGAATACATGGGTCCTGTCCGGTTAAGGGATGTTGAAGAAGCCCAGCAGGGCATTGTCAATGTTATAAGAAAACTTGAAGAAGCAGGGGAGATAATTATTTCAAGGGGAGGAGCGGATGAAATTGTTATCTGAAAAGATAATAAAAAATTACAAGGTATGCCTTGGGAAACCTTTCAAGGTAAGAGTAAGCAGGGACATGCTCGAGATTTGCAATGACAGTAGTGTTGTACATGAAAGCGTGGTTTCAATGGAGAAGCAGTGGAATTTTGGCATTGACCGCGCAAACGCCATGGAAATAATCGAGAGAGCTCAAAAAGAAGCGGATATTATTATAAATGAGGCGGAATCCGAAGCTTGCAGGATTATAAAAATGGCAAAAGGTGAAGCCGAAAAATGTGCCAGGGAAATTGAGGAAGCAAGGCAGAAAGGCTACAACGACGGTTGCAATGAAGCAAAAACGAGGTACAAGAATGTTTTAAAGGAAATAGAGACTTTAAGGAAGGAAGCGGTGAACGAATATAACAGGATGCTTAAGAATGCTGAAAACGATATGGTTGATATCATCCTTGCTATCACAAGAAAGATTTTGGGAGAAGAAGTATCCCGGGACAAGAGAGTTATTCTTAACCTTGTACGGGAAGCCATAGATGCCTGTTCATCAAAAAATAACATTGTATTAAAACTATCACCTTGTGATTATGATTATGTTATCAAGGAAACGGAAAAATTGGAGTACTTGTCGGAAGGTATAAAAAACCTGGAAATAATAAAAGACTATTCCTTGAAAGACGGGGATTGTATTGCTGAAACACCCTATGGATGCGTTGAAACCAGCATTCAAGTCAAGATGAACAAAATCGAAGATGCATTTAGAGAATGCCCGGTTCTCGTGGATTAAACAACAAGGGTAAAAAATCATGCTAAGGAGGAAAAACAGGTTGGTTAAGGTTGACCTTAAAAAGTATAAAAGCATGCTTGATAAGATGAACCTTGCATTGTATACCGGAAAAGTTTCAAGGGTGGTGGGCCTGACTATCGAGTCAAGGGGGCCCGGGGTAAACATTGGAGAGCTTTGCAGCATATACACTGGAAAAACAAGCGCGGGAGTGTACGCAGAAGTTGTTGGATTTAAAGATAACATGGTAATCCTGATGCCATACGGTGACATGCATGGGATTGGGCCTGGAAGCCTGGTGGTTTCTGAAGGTAAAACGTTGCAAGTAAATGTTGGAAATCATCTTATAGGCCGGGTCATCGACGGACTAGGAAATCCCCTGGATGGTAAAAAAATAAATGGAAAAGGGGAAGCCTATCCTGTAACAAATTTTCCCCCCCATCCATTAAAGAGAAAAAGGATCACGCAACCAATGCCCCTGGGGGTGAAGGCGATTGACGGGTTGTTGACGGTAGGAAAGGGGCAGAGGATAGGTATTTTTTCAGGCAGCGGGGTTGGCAAGAGCACGTTGCTCGGTATGATTGCACAAAATGCCAGGGCAGACGTAAACGTAATAGCCCTTATCGGGGAAAGGGGAAGAGAAGTCAGGGAGTTTATTGAAAGGGACCTGGGCGAAGACGGTTTGAACAGGTCGGTTGTCGTAGCGGCAACATCTGACCAGCCAGCGCTGATAAGGATAAAAGGTGCATTTTTGGCAACTTCCATAGCTGAATACTTCAGGGATAAAGGAATGCATGTATTGTTGATGATGGATTCCCTGACAAGATTTGCAATGGCCCAGAGAGAAGTTGGCCTTGCCATTGGTGAGCCGCCGGTGTCAAGGGGGTATACTCCCTCAGTATTCAGCCTGATACCCAAATTATTGGAAAGAGCCGGTACTTCCGATCCAGGTTCAATTACAGCAATTTATACCGTACTGGTGGATGGAGATGATCTCATGGAACCTGTTACAGATACTGCAAGGGGAACATTGGATGGCCATATTGTATTATCAAGGGATTTAGCCAATAGAAATCATTTTCCGGCAATTGACATTCTATCAAGCGTAAGCAGGGTAATGCCGCATATAATCGATGAAGAGCATGGCAGACTGGCAGGAAGAATAAAGGAAGTTATGGCGGTTTATAAAGATGCTGAAGATTTAATAAATATTGGAGCTTATGCCAGGGGAAGCAATGAAAAGATAGACTATGCAATAAAATCAATCGATAATATAAATGGCTTTTTAAGGCAGGGAATAAATGAAAGATACACTTTTGAAGAAGTATTAGATTTAATGGGTAAGGTGCTGGATTGATGAAAAAATTCAAATTTAAGCTGGAAACGCTATTGAACATCAAAATACAAGAAGAGGATTTAAAAAGAATAGAGTTGGCTGCAGAAATTGAAAGGCTTAATCGTGAAATTGCAAAGATGGATTTACTGGTTAGAGAAAAAAATGAAAAAATTGATGATTACAAGAGGCTTTTAAACTTAAGCATTACTGCAAGCAAAATAAAGGAATACAATTATTATATCTTGAAACTAAACCAGAAAATAGAAGAACAGGGATTGTACATAAAAATTGTTGAAGAAAATGTCGATAAAATACGTAGTGAGTTAATAGAGATATCGCGGGAAAGAAAAATATTGGAGAAATTAAGGGCGAAAAAGCTTGATGCTTATAGGAAAGAATTAGCAAGAGAAGAACAAAAGGTAATTGATGAAATAGTAAGCTACAGGTATAACCCTGGCTTGACGGGATAAGACTGCCAGGTTGGAGAATGGAAAGATAAAATAGCAAGGGTAAAAAAAATGGGCAAAAGAAATACAATTAATGCAACAGATAAAAGAAAAACCGGTGATGCAAAAGCCGGGAAAAACAGGAAAATAAATAACATATTGTTTGTCCTTCTTGCATTTATCTTGGCGGTTGTCATAATGCTGGGTATTCTGGCAGGAGTGTACTATTTTATTGTTAATAGTAACCTGTATGGAATAGCAGATAAGTACAGAGAGGAAATACAGGGAATACCGGCATTAAAGTGGGCTTTACCGGACCCACCCGACCCAGATGACCCGAAGTATTTAACGGACCAGGAAATCAGGTCCAGGTACG
>JAAZDH010000223.1 GCA_012512865.1 Clostridiaceae bacterium
CTGTAGAGGGGAAAACAGACCCGGCCCATGTATTGTATATACTTTTGCTAATATTGCTTATGCTGGATATAGCAATGCGACGCCTTAACTTAAGGCCCGATGCCTGGGCAAAGAGGCTTGAACCTGTGTTGGCCCGGGGGAGGGCGGCGGTGGGAAAAGCATTGGCGAGTTCGGCAAAAGCATTAATTGGTACGTCAAAAACATCAAGCGGCATATCAGAAATGACGGCGGGCGCGCCAAAACCATCAACAGGATCAACGGTGAAATCAAAAGTATTGCCGGGGGCATCAAAAGAATCGACGGGGAAACCGGAAATATTAACGGATACATCACAGGATGTTTCACGGGATATTTCACAAGATGCATTACAGGATGCAGCACCGGATGAAAAGGCAGATGCAGGTTCCCACATATCGCTATTATTGGAAAAGAAAAAGAAGTGGAGGAGGTAGGCTCCGAGAGTAAGTCGTCTCACTATATAGTTTGAGATAAGGTGGAGGGTGTTTAGAATCTAAAATATGCGTAAGCCTTGCTCCAATATTAGCACAAGGAAGTCACCTTGCCGCAATAGTTGCTAATGAGCGTTGTATGGTTAGACATAACAAATAAATATTATTTAGAATTATAATTATAGTATAATCTTATGTTATAATAGTGTAGTAAACTGATGCTAAATTGTTTGACGAGATGATTTATGACGGAAAACAAGGAGGTAAATATGCAGCAAATAATAGATGAATTGGTAGGTATATTGAAAAAGCATAAGGACAGGTTTGAATATGCAGCAGAGCAGCAAATAAAGCTATGGAATGGGGAAAAACCGGAAAAGCAGCCCCTTCTTTTAACATGTGCCTTTGATAAGGCCCGGCAGGAAAAAATCCCGCTTTTTAATACAAAGGAGATACACTATGATAGCGAAAAGATGCTTGTAAACGGTTTGAGGGAAACAATGACGGTTGTGAATGGAGGGCGTGAGGCAGTTCCGTCCGTGAGGGCCAACATGGGCTGCGGCATTTTCCCCACCTTGCTTGGGGTAAAACAGCAGTTATTTGATGACAAGATGCCATGGGTGAAGGAGCATCTGCCCAAGGAAGTATTAGCCAGGATGTCTGAAGAGGACATAAAGATTGGAGATGAGTTCAAAGCAGGCCTTGAGCACATGGCATACATGGCGGAAAAGCTTGAAGGCACGGGTTGCATGGTGTATCCCATGGACCTCCAGGGGGCTTTTGATACGGCCCATATTGTATATGGCGACCGTATTTTTTATGATATATATGATGACCCTGGTTTTATTCATCATCTCCTGGAACTAAGCTGCGCGGCGATATTTACCGGCATGGAGGAGTGCTTCAAGGTAATACCTGGTTCTGATAAATGGGTGGCGCATTACAATTCCCTTGTAATACCGAGAAGCAGGGGCGGCATAAAAATAAGCGAGGACACATCTACACTTTTGTCAAAAAGCCAGATAGAAGAATTTGTAGCCCCGTACATGAAAAAAATCCTTGAATATTTCGGGGGCGGTTACATACACTATTGCGGCAAAAACCCACACTTGTTCGAAACAGTTATGAATGAGCCCCTTGCTATTGGCATAAATTTTGGAAACCCTGAAATGCATGACATGGAGCACGTGTTGAACAGGTGTGCAAATCTGGGCAAAATTTATTACGGGTATATTAACAAAGATGAGGATGTTCCCCTTGAAGATTATTTCAAAAAATATCTTTGCGCATCAAGGAAGAACGGAAGGAGCTTGATTCTTCTTCAATACTCCTGCGATATAAACTGCAGGGAAGAGGTTGTAAGTGCATGGGAAAAGGCTGAAAGCCAGTTGCAAGCCGGTTAAAAAGTATTGTTAAAGCAGTATATCGTTAAAAGAGTATATCGTTAAAGCAGTGGATTGTTAAAGCAGTGGATGGGAAATAACAGGAATAAATCCTGGACATGGGTAATATAATTTAAATGGACAAAGGCATGGTTCTGCGAGGAACGGGAGAGGGGATAAAATATTCCCATGAAAAGGACGTGACCAGGGATGGAAGATGTTGTTGTAAAGCAAAGGTATCAGTACAATAAACCACGCTCCAGGAAAAAAAGAAAGCATGCGAAAGATGGCAGCCCGGGAGAAATCATGAAAATCCAGTTTTTCCTTTCAGTGCTGATTTTCATAGTTATTTCCTGTATTAAAGTTATTAATATACCTGCTACAAATTTTATTACCAGCAAAATAAAATGGGTGTTATCATGGAATATAGATATTAACGATTTCTATGAGCAGATTGACAGCATAATCAAAGGTGGGAGCAGATTAGGCAAATTAGGCGAGAGCCTGGGAAGAATTGTTACGGGTAATGCAAAGGGAAATGTAAAGGAAAATGAAGAAAGGTATAAAGTGGAAGAAGATACAGAAGAAAATATGAATGAAAATATGGAAGAAAACATGGATGAAGGTACGGCAGAAGACGGGGAAGACTTGGAAGCAAGAGATGAAGTTTTTTGAAAGTTTCCTGGTTGCGCTTATATCAATTTTAATACATGAAACAGCCCATATTGCAGCTGCTTTAATCCTGGGAATCAAGCCAAGGGGGATAAGAATTGTGCCGGTTGGCCTAAGGGCGGTCATAGAAAAAGAACCGGCATCCACGTGGAAGAAACTAATAGTTTATTCAAGCGGTCCGGCAGCAAACGGAATACTGTGCATGGCAGGCATATTGGTTTTAAAATATACGGATAATATGCATGCAACGGGAGTTGGAGCTGATGGACCTTGGTACGTAACGGCGATACGGGATTATAAAAGCAGCATTTTATATTTCGCAAGCACTAATTTCTATCTCATGGTACTTAATATTTTACCTGTCGTGCCCTTGGACGGAGGCCGTATCCTTCTTAATGTGCTGGACCGGAACAAGGGTATTTATAATGCATACAAACATGGAACAAGGCTGTCCCTGGTTTTCGCTGTAATTTTAATATTTGCAGGTATTATGCAGCTGGTATATTCTTTTTTGAAACTTCCCTTTTTAAATCATAGCCTTGCAGCCGTAGGCATATATATAATTGTTTTAACGATGCTGGAAAAAGAGGAGGCAGCTCTTATGAATATGAAGCGGATATTCTTCAGGCGCTCAAGGCTGTTGAAAAAGGGCATATACCCTGTAAGGGACCTGGTGGTGACAAAAACCATGCCTATTGGCTCTATCCTGAAAAACTTGGATTTCGACAGGTTTCATATTATATACGTTCTCGAGGATAATCTCAAAATCTTGAAAATGTACACGGAGCAGGAGATAATTGACGCTATTGTCAGTTTCTCTCCTAATATGACATTCGAGGAATTAATCAAAATGTGACATAATTTTAACATCTTAACATATAAATCCATGCAAATATGCGATATAATATGCTATAATATTTGTGAAATTATTTATGTGCTGACAATAAAATAATTTATAAGCCGGCAATATATAGAATAGGAGATACATTTGCCAATATATAAGTGTATATTGGGTTATAATTAAAATAGATTGTTCTTTAAATAAAAAACAAAACACGAATAACAAGAATAAAGAACAAAAACAAAAATAATCAGCAAATATAAGAATAAGAAACAAAAACAAGAATAAACAGCAAAAATAAGAATAAGAAATAAAAACAAAAATAAAAACAAAAGTAAGAAAAATACAAAAATAAGAAAAATATAAAAAGAAAGAAAAATGCAAAGGATGAAGATGAATGGGAAAGAATGCGCGTAATATCAGAAAAGCGAAGAACAGGAGAAAATTGCTGGGAATTATATTGATTACCGGTATTGTATTCTTTTTGCTTGGATTTGGGTTTTCGTATTTTATAGGCAATTTCAACAAGGGGAATAATTATACTGGCAATATAAACAAAACTGGTGACGCCGAAGAGAGTAAAAATATCGACGAAAAAGAGGAAGAAACCAAAAATGGTGCGGAAGGTACTAATGATGCGGCAAATGATTCACAGGATGATGAGGATGTTAAGCCCTCACCATCCGTAACGGTTAAAGAACCCGATTCCCTGTCGCCGTCAAATCCAACCGCTCCCAATGTTCAAAAACTGGACGTTAAAGTGCTGGAACAGTTGGACAACAAGAAACTTTCCTGGTGGTACAGGCCTAATACTAATAATAAGCCATCAACCATACCGGATGACATAAGTGAACTCATTGGCAAATACGATGGCATATTCCAGGGGGATACTTCGAAAAAGGTTGTTTACCTTACCTTTGACGAAGGGTACGAAAACGGTTATACTCCAATGATACTGGATGCACTCAAGGAAAATGATGTAAAGGCAATATTCTTCGTAACCGGTTCTTATATTGACAGGAACCCGGACCTGGTAAAAAGAATGCTGGATGAAGGGCACCAGGTGGGAAGCCATACGGTCAACCATCCAAGTTTGCCGGACCTTGGATATGAAGAATTGGAAAACGAGCTCCTAGGGCTGGAGGAAAAATTCTACGAAAAATTCAATGCGGGATTCAGGTACATGAGGCCCCCGATGGGCGAATACAGTGAAAGGACACTGGCTGCAACCCAACAACTTGGTTATAAAACGGTGTTTTGGAGCTTTGCATATGATGACTGGTATACTGATAAGATCAGGGGGGCCGACTATGCTTACAACAAGGTAATGGAAAACCTGCATAACGGGGCCGTGTTACTGCTGCACGCGGTATCGAAGGACAATGCCGAGGCGATGGACAGGATTATAAAGGATATCAAGGCAAAGGGATACGAAATAAGGCCTTTTGACCTTTAGAACAAGTTCCATGTTTTATATGCTTTCTGGATTTAGCATTTATACATTTAAGGCTTTCATGGTTCAAAGCTTATACAACGTTATTATGCCTTCACGAATTAAATAACCCTACGGATTTATGTCTTGATAAATTCAATAATCTCATAAGTTTACCGGTTTTATGACTTTAATATTTTGTATATTTTCATGGACTTATCAATTGCGGTTTTTTGACGTCTCCTTGCGTAAGGCTTGATGGCGGCAAGGGTTTCGAATATCCTGTCCCCGTTTAATCCTTCATTTTTTACTGAAACAAGGTGTTGCTTGAGCTTTTTATAGGTATCCTCGTAAAAGGCGCATTTGTCAACCGTCCTTTTAAGATGGTTTCCGCGATGGTCTTCACTGCCGGGTAAATAGTTGGCTATTATTTTTGTGATTTCTCCAAAAACAGCCATGTCAGGGTAAGCCCTCCTCCAGCCCGCGGTGATTTCATCCGCACCTTGCCCTTGCTTTTTGTTTAGAAGGTTCAATATTTTATCTGCAGCGTAAATTGCATTGGCAATGCTATGGAGGTTTTTTCGATTATTCATTGTATCTCACCAGCTTCATGAATTTTCCCTTGATTATATTACGCCGGATAATTCAATAAAGTTACGATTAAATATAAGTAAGGTGCAGGCAGGTATGGGATTTGGCTCCTGGATAAGGTTTGGTACTGAAATGGGAGTTAGTACCGGAATAAGGTTTGGTACTTGAATGGGAATTAGTAGCAGAATAATACTTGGCATGGGGGTGGGATTTAGCACTAGAAAAGTTAGACTTAGCGCTCAAATAAGATTTAGCGTCGGATAAGACTTAGAGCCGGAATGATACATGGCAGTCATGGCACTGCGGTATTTTTCACAAAATTGTTGAAATTGGTCATGCGTAGCACTATAATATAAATAATATCCGAATAATATAAAGCTTATTTCATAAGTTTTATATAAGTTTTATAAGGGGAAGAGGTCGGGCATGAGTTACAAGAGTTTTGACGAAATAAACGAGAAAATAAAATCAGGTAAGGCGGTTGTAGTTACTGCAGAGGAGATAGTCGACATCGTAAAGGAGAAAGGTGTAAAGCAAACCGCCAGGGAAGTGGATGTTGTTACAACTGCAACGTTCGGGCCCATGTGCTCAAGCGGCATGTTTATAAATTTCGGGCATTCTGACCCACCCATAAAAATGTCTAAAGTATGGTTGAATGATGTTCCTGCTTATACGGGAGTGGCTGCTGTCGATGCGTATATAGGAGCAACGGAATTGTCGGAATCCCGGGGCATGGAGTATGGCGGAGGTCATGTCATCGAGGACTTCATAGCAGGTAAAAACATCAGCCTGTACGCGGAATCCTGCGGTACCCATTGTTATCCCAGGAAGGAAATATCAACATATATAAACAAGTACAATGTTAACCAGGCATTCCTGTTCAACCCCAGGACCGCATACCAAAATTATGCTGCAGCGACAAATTCCTCCGGCAGGATAATGTATACTTACATGGGCACGCTTTTACCCCATTGCAGCAATGTTACCTATTCCACGTCGGGGCAATTAAGCCCTTTGCTTAACGACCCTTATTACAGGACTATCGGGATAGGTACCAGGGTTTTCATAGGCGGAGCCCTGGGGTACGTGGCATGGGAAGGCACCCAGCACAACCCATTGCAAAAGAGGGGCGACAACGGGGTACCCATAGGTCCTGCAGCGACACTGGCCCTTATCGGGGATGCAAAGCAAATGGATGCTAGATTTATAAGGGCTGCCATATACCAGCATTATGGCGTTTCCTTGTTTGTGGGTGTCGGTATTCCAATACCCATCCTTGACGAGGACATGGTGGAGAAAACGGCGGTTACGAATAAAGACATATTTACCAATGTCCTGGATTACAGCGTGACTTCTGGATCAAGGCCGGTTTTAAGAAGGGTATCATACGAGGAGTTAATGAGCGGAAGCATCGAGTTGAACGGGAAAAAGGTGCCGACGGCACCGCTTTCAAGCCTTAGGAAGGCGAGGGAAATTGCCGCGCTTCTAAAGGAAATGATAAAACGGGGCGAGTTTTTCTTAACCAAGCCTGTTGCATCATTACCTGAATCAAATGTTATTAATAAACTTGAGATTAGGGAGATCGGAAATGAAAAAGATTAAGGTAACAATGTATTTTCCGGCAAATATAATAACAAAGCCCGTAACATACCATCTCGTGAAGGATTACAATCTCATGGTTAACATATTGAATGCCGATGTAAGCCTTAACAAGGTGGGGAAACTGGTTGCGGATATTGAAGGAAAAGAGGAAGATATTGACGCAGGTTTGGCATTTGTCAAGCAGGCAGGAGCGGATTATGAGATATTTTCCAAGGCCATAATATGGGACGAGGAAAGTTGTGTGCATTGCGGCGCATGCACGGCAGTTTGTCCTTCGGGAGCCCTGCAGATGGATAAAAACGACTGGCGGCTTACCTTTGACAGGGAAAAGTGCCTGATGTGCGAATTATGTGTTAAAGCCTGCCCCTTGCGTGTTATGCGCATAAAAAACGGGGAACTGGATTAGTTTAAAATTAGTTTAAAATTCGTTTAAGCTTGGAGTTGAAAGCGGGTATTGGGTGCTGTTTATCAAAAAAGGTTTTACAGGGACTGGTTTAAAAGCATCGATTTGGTATTTTTCGATGTATGTGAACTTGAAACGGATTTAAGGATAGGAGCCTCCAGGAATTTATACAATGAGGCTCTTAATAGTGTGAAGAAATATCGAAAGCAGCTGGAGGGTTACATCAAGGAGAATACCCGGTTTTTAAAAAGTCTTGAACCCATAGAAGTTGAAGGGGATGTGCCTGTTATTATCAAGAGGATGGTGGAAACTTCGGCAAAAGCAGGTGTCGGCCCCATGGCTGCCGTTGCAGGGGCAATAGCCGAAATGGTGGGGATGGAACTGTTGCAATATTCCGATGAAGTTATAGTGGAAAACGGCGGAGATATATTTATAAAAACCAATGTGCCGAGAAAAGTGGGGATATATGCCGGTAATTCTCCTTTGAGCGGGAAAATTGCCATTAAAATATACCCGGAGGAAACACCGGCGGGGATTTGTACTTCTTCGGGCACGGTGGGCCATTCCTTGAGTTTTGGAAAGGCAGACGCAGTTGTTGTCGTATCAAGGGATGCATTTCTTGCGGATGCAGTTGCCACGGCGGTAGGTAACAGGGTAAAAAATCCTTCCGGCATAAAGGATGCGGTTGATTTTGCTGCCGGGATCGATAGCGTAGAGGGTGTACTGGTTATTATAGGAGACAAGCTGGGAGCGTGGGGAAAGATAGAACTTGTAGGCATGTAAAACGCCAACTGGTATTAAAAGGGGGATATTTTAATGGTTACAAGTGATTGCAGTAGATGCAGCCACAATTTCCGCACCTATCTTATGGACGCAAAAAGGATAGTGGTGAAGGTAGGGACTTCCACTATAACTTACAATACAGGTAAAATAAATTTGACCAGGATAGATAAACTATCCATGGTAATTTCAGACCTGGTAAACCAGGGCAGGGATGTTGTGCTGGTTACATCGGGAGCCATAGGAGTTGGCGTTGGCAAGCTGAAGCTTAAAGAAAGGCCGAAAACAACCAGGGAGAAGCAAGCCGTGGCCGCAGTCGGCCAGTGCGAATTGATGCATATCTACAGCAAATTCTTTTCGGAATACGGCCATATAGTAGGGCAAATACTATTGACCAGGGACGTGGTGGAAGACGAGTACAGGAAAAATAACGTTATCAACACATTTAATACATTGCTGGAAAAAGGGATAATACCCATTGTAAATGAAAATGACTCTGTTTGCGTAAAAGAGCTGGAAGGAGAAGAGAACGGGGAATACGGGAGAAACGTAGGACATGGAAGAAACGGGGCGTATGGCAAAAACGGGGGAAACAACAGCAACCCGGTATTCGGCGATAATGATACATTATCCGCGATTGTTGCATGCCTTATCAATGCGGATTTACTGGTAATACTAACCGACGTGGACGGCTTGTATGATTGTGACCCCAGGGAAAACTCCTGCTCCAGGATAATACCCGTTATTACCGAAATAACGCCCGATATAGAGCGCTGCGTGGGAGGCGCAGGTTCTAAGCAGGGAACCGGGGGCATGATTACAAAGCTTGGTGCTGCCAAGATCGCAACCGCTGCAGGTATAGACGTGGTATTGGCAAACGGGAGCAACCCATCCATTATAGCTGATATACTTAAAGGGAAAGAGGTAGGTACGCTATTTACCAGGCAGGTAACGGGATAAAATTGCCAGGCAGGGAACGGGATAACGCCTAGATATATTCCCTTTCAACGTGATTTCCCACGAGCATGGGGTTTATGTCCAGTATGACCTCATCTCCAAGGTTTGCATTAATACCAGTCAAATCAACTACAATATTGTGGGAACCTATTCTTCCCAGGACGCGTGCTTGATGCTTGCCGTGTTCATTACTTATATTAACGAAGATTTTCCTGTTAAAAGATTTGATATCGTTATATACATACCTGAGAATATCTATTAACCTAAAAGTATCGCGGGATTTTTCCACCCCGAATCCATCCAGGTAGCCTACAGGGACAACTCCTATCCTTGTTACCTTCCTGGTCTTGTAAGTGTTGGCATACCCTACGTTATGGTTTTCGGGAAGTTCTTTTGTTTCAATAATCCTGGATTTTAAGCAGCCCACTTTTTGTAGGACATTTTGCCTGCTGCTTGGAGAATCATTTTGAAAATCATTTTGGAAGTTGCTTTGAAATTTTCTTTGAAGGTTGCTATTTTGAATGCCGTTTTGGGGGTTGCCTTGAATGCTGTTTTGATTAACGCCGGCGCTTTCAACAGGAATTTCAACGGGAATTCCGGCGGGCAGGCGCCCCAGGAATGCCGAGCCTATTCTCACCGCGTCCAGGTGCATTTGCGGGAACTTCAAAAAGGCTGATGAATTGCATATATGAAGCATGCCTGGATTCAACCCCAGCCGGCGCATTGATTCAACGGCGGTAATGAACTTGTTGTACTGCGAATAAACATCCTTTTCCTTGTTGGAAAACGAAAATGAAAAATGGGAATATGTACCGGCCAATTTTATGTTTTGCATACCTTTGACTAAAGCGCATGCTTCGGGAATCTCGCCGGGGAGAAAGCCGAAGCGGCCGAAGCCCGTATCTATTTTCAGGTGAAAATCAACCACACGGCCAAGTTTTAATGCTGCCTCGTTAAGCACGCGGGCTGAGCTTATGGAGCCTATGGAAGGAATTATCCCGTGCTTTAAAAGGAGCATCACCTCATCTTCAAAGCACACCGGTGTAAGAAGAAGCACATTTCCTGGAAATGCTTTTCCTGGACATGTTTCTCCTGGAAATACTTCTCCTGGAAATATTTCCCCCGGAAACACTTTTCCCGTGAAACCCTCTTTGACAAGGCGTATTGCATCCCCAAGCCCGGAGACCGCAAAATAATCTATCCCCTCTTCTTGTAGGTTCCTTGCAAATTCAATCATTCCAAGGCCATACCCGTTTCCTTTCAAAACAGCGATTATCCTGGAACGTGAAAAGCCTTTTATAATCCTTATGTTTTGGCGAAGCTTGTCCTTTTCAATTACTAGTTTTTTCATACGGATGCTTCTTCCTCCCCTGGTGGCTTACCCCTGTTTTTTATGACAAATAGCATTCTCCTTGCTTCCCTGAAGAGGTGCTCGGCTTTTTCAATCGTAAAATAGATGAAGGGATTGAATACGTAGTCCAGTTCCCCAATGAATTCGGTAAATTTGCCCCCGAAACCTTTCTTGAAACGATACAGGCCGTACAGGGGGTTGTTTTCATCAGTATCCCCGGAAACTCCCCTGAAATCGTATATATCGCATCCTCTTTCAAGGGCCCACTTTATCATTTCCCACTGCAAGAGGTAATTC
>JAAZDH010000224.1 GCA_012512865.1 Clostridiaceae bacterium
GATGGTCTCTCCATCCTTCTCTGCATGGCTGAACTTCACGTCTTCAGGGCGGATACCAAAGGTTACGCTCTTGCCGACATACGGGGTGAGCATCTTTTTCTGGTCAGCGGTCAGCTTCAGGCGGAAGGTTCCTTCATTAGCATACAGGTCAGCTCCATCGGCTTCGATGGCGGTCTCAAGGAAGTTCATTGGTGGTGAACCGATGAATCCTGCGACAAACTTGTTCTGGGGATCGTTGTACAAGGGCAAAGGACCACCGATCTGCTGGATGATACCGAACTTCATGACGACGATGACGTCAGCCATGGTAAGGGCTTCAACCTGGTCATGGGTTACATAAATCATCGTAGCCTTCAGGCGGCTGTGCAGTGAGGAAATCTCTGCACGCATCTGGACACGAAGCTTAGCGTCAAGGTTTGAAAGGGGTTCGTCAAAGAGGAATACCTTTGGTTTACGTACAATTGCACGACCGACAGCAACACGCTGTCTCTGTCCACCGGAAAGGGCCTTGGGCTTTCTGTCAAGGAGTTCTTCAATTTCAAGGATCTTGGCAGCTTCACGTACACGCTGGTCGATCTCTTCCTTGGGGAACTTGCGAATCTTAAGACCGAATGCCATGTTATCATACACGGTCATGTGGGGATACAGAGCATAGTTCTGGAAAACCATTGCAATGTCTCTGTCTTTCGGAGCGACATCATTCATTAACTTATCTCCTATGTAAATCTCTCCTTCTGTAATTTCTTCAAGCCCGGCTATCATTCTTAGTGTTGTTGTCTTTCCACAGCCGGATGGCCCAACGAGAATTATAAATTCCTTGTCTTCGATGTCAATATTAAAATCACTAACTGCAGTTACGCCGCCGGGGTAGGTTTTATAGACGTTTACCAATTTTACGCCTGCCATTTAATTCCCTCCCATTAAAATAGATTATTTGATTTGTAAGGTATATGAATACTTTAACATGATCCATCCTAATCTTGCTACTACTTTTTTAACCAAAAAAAATTTTTTGGTTTTAGTGACTTTGCATAATGAGGAATCATAGTCTTTAGCCCAATCCTTCTTTTTTACCGCGTTTTTATGCAAAGAAGAGTTGCTGCAGGGCGTATATCCATTCATTTTCATACACCTTTCATGAATATCTCTCAGGGACAAACAACACTTTTCCAAAAGGTTTGGCGGCAGCATTCTTTCCTCTGTGGTTAGGTTGTCGTATAATAGACTTTTCAGGAACCCGTTGATGTGCTCCAAATGCCGGCTTAGACGGAAAAAATAAGAGCTTTCAGGCTTAGCTTAAAATCCGGAAATCAATTATTATTTTTTGTTGCATTTTTATACATTGAGATGTATAATTATGAAATAATATTTCATGGAGGATAAAAAAATGTTTGGAATTGCTATTTTAGGAGCAACCGGATATGTCGGAACAGAGATAATACGAATCCTTACACAGCATCCGCAGGTTAACATCGTGGCCGTGGTATCACGCAGCTTTGCAGGACGGAACTTTTCAGACATATACCCGAATTTCGGAAAAGTCATGGATATGGAAATATCTGAAATAAATATAGATGCTTTGTGTGAAGAAAATGACATTTTTATAACCGCGCTCCCCCATGAAGCATCCAATGAAATAATTCCTGCTCTTGTAAATAAGGGCAAAAGAGTGATTGACCACAGCGCCGCTTTTCGTTTCAAAGATAAGGCAACCTATGAAACCTGGTACAAGTCAGCCCATGGCATGGAGGATTTACTGGAACTTGCTGTCTATGGTCTTCCCGAATTATACCGCAACAAAATCCGAAATTCACAGCTTGTTGCAAACCCGGGCTGTTATCCCACCTGTGCCATACTTAGTATAGCACCTCTTATTTCCCGGAAACTTGTTTATAATACCAATATTATTATTGATGCGGCGTCAGGAGTTTCAGGTGCGGGAAGAAAGTCCGATTTGGCCTATTCTTTCTGTGAAACCCATGAAAATTTCAAAGCATATGGTGTAACAAACCATCGCCACACACCGGAAATAGAACAGGAGCTTTCAAATCTTGCCGGAGAGGAAATATTTATTTCTTTTACTCCGCACTTAATGCCTATAAAACGTGGTATGATGTGTACAAGCTATTTAAATTTGAAAGACAGCGGCTTAAATTCTGAAAATCTTTATGAGCTGTATTGCGAATACTACAAAGATGAATTCTTTGTAAGAGTTTTAAAGCCCGGAACACTGCCGGAAGTTAAAAACGTGGCAGGCTCAAACTTTATCGATATCAGTGTCAACGTGGATAAAAGACTTAACAGGGCAATAGTCTTAAGCGCCATCGATAACCTGGGAAAAGGAGCTGCCGGCCAGGCTGTCCAGTGCCTTAATATTATGCTTGGGCTTGAGGAAACAACAGGGTTAAAGCATCCCGCGTTTTATCTTTAGAAAGAATCAATATTTTGAGGTGAAGAAATGAAAGACATTATTAGAAAAGCGGAAATTTTGGTGGAGGCACTGCCATATATACAGGCATTGAACGGGAAAACCGTTGTGATTAAATACGGCGGAAACGCTATGATAAATGAGGAATTGAAAAACTCCGTAATGGAGGATATTGTTCTGTTAAAATATATCGGTGTGAATCCGGTTGTTGTTCACGGCGGCGGTCCGGATATAAACAGTACATTAAAAAAACTGAATATCGAGTCTGAATTTGTTCATGGCCTCAGGAAAACCGATGCTGTAACCATGGAGGTTGCCCAAATGGTCCTTATTGGAAAAACCAACAAGGAAATAGTATCCATGCTCGGCAAAAAAGGCGGAAAAGCCATTGGGATAAGCGGTATAGATGACAATATGATCGAATGTGAAAAATTAACAAAACTGGATAACGGACAGGATGTTGACCTGGGTTACGTTGGAAAAATCGTAAAGGTTAATCCTCATGTTCTGGAGGTTCTGGTCGGGGGTGACTATATTCCGGTTGTGTCACCAATAGGTGTTGATAAAAACGGACAAAGCTATAATATTAACGCCGACACGGTGGCAGGTGAACTGGCTTCCGCTTTAAAAGCAGAAAAACTTATATTGTTGACGGATGTGGAAGGTGTTAAATCTTCAGATGAAGACGAAAAGTTCTTTGTTTCCCTGACCGTTGAAGAAGTATTTAAACTGATCAATGACAACGTAATATCCGGAGGCATGATTCCAAAGGTTTTAGGCTGCGTTCAGGCCCTTCATAACGGCGTTGCGCGCACCCATATCATTGACGGGCGGGTTCCGCATTGTCTGCTGCTTGAGATATTCACCAACAAGGGAGTTGGAACCATGATTGTGAAAGAAAGAGTACCCTATCATGACAAGGAAAAATTATATTAAAGGGGCTGCCAAAAAGGCAGCTTTCTTATATTTAATAGTACATAATCCTGGAAACCGCTAAGGTTTAAAATTTTATATCCAATAGTACATATTATTGGCCTGTACTATTAAGGTAAAGACTGAAAGGCCGCCTCCGGCAATTTACGCCAAAAGATTAATATTATCCTGCCGGAATGCCAGACAGCCAGTAATAAAGCATATTGGCAGCCTTCTTTCGGTAAGCCTGTTGAGCGACCTCTTTTTGGTGAAGCATGGGAAAGACTATAAAAGCAAAAGCCAGGTGAATAAATAGTATTCGCCTGGCTTTCCTGGTGACCCATAGGGGACTCGAACCCCTGCTACCGCCGTGAAAGGGCGGTGTCTTAACCGCTTGACTAATGGGCCTTGTATTTTGCAAGTAATGAGCCTTGTATTACACAAGAAGTGAGAAGCGCGCTGCCTGTTGAATAACTTCTATATTACACTTCTCACTTCAGGTCTACCTGGTAGCGGCGAGTGGAGTCGTACCACCGACACTGCGGGTATGAACCGCATGCTCTTGCCAACTGAGCTACGCCGCCATAGTTACCGCGCGCTATTTCATTTTAGCAGATACATTGGAGTAAAGTCAAGAGCAAAAATTTGAATTTTCGCTATACCATTTACTGTAATGTAACCAAATGGTATGCTTAACAGGCAGTAACAGTTTAAACCGGAAGATGTAGTAATAAGAAGACAATTTTAAAAAGGTACTTGACAAAAGAGTAATACTTAATGTAACATATATCATGCAGCGGTTGATGAAGCGCATAAAGGTAATGCTTGGATATGCGTAATGCCAGCGAAAAAGCTGATGAAAAGTTAATAAAGTTTATGGCCCGGTAGTTCAGTCGGTTAGAATGCCAGCCTGTCACGCTGGAGGTCGAGGGTTCGAGCCCCTTCCGGGTCGCCATTTAAATAAGTGCCCAGATAGCTCAGTTGGTAGAGCAGTGGACTGAAAATCCTCGTGTGGCTGGTTCGATTCCGGCTCTGGGCACCAAAATATGCGGGTTTAACTCAGCGGTAGAGTGTCACCTTGCCAAGGTGAAAGTCGCGAGTTCAAATCTCGTAACCCGCTCCAATAAAAATGGATATACTGCAAAAAGCATAAAAACCTTCCTTAAACGAAGGTTTTTATGCTTTATTTTGTCCTTTTTAAATTTATACTTTTTTTAGCGGCAGAACAATGGAATAATTGGTAAATCAATATCTTGGTAGTAGAATAGTTATTGGTGGTAGGAATAATTATTGAATTTATAAAGAAGATATAAAGAAGAACGTATTATATAAGAATAAACGTATTATATAAGAATAATTGTGAATATGAATATGTTATGAGTATTGAAAAGTGTAAGAAACAAAGGTAATATAAGCAAAAAGGGAAGATGATTATAAGTATTGCAAGCAGAGATTCATGGTATTGGCATAAACGCTAATTTGGCATAAATGCTTAGCATAAATGTTAAGAGAGCGTTTGATATGAATGTTTATATGAATGAGAGGTTTAATTATGCAAGAAAAAGAACTAAAACTGAAAGAATGGTACAAGCTTTACCAGGCAGCAATAGAATTTAGAAACATGAAACCATGGGAATGGATGTATGATGACGAAATATTTGGAGTTCAAGACCCTATAACAGGCGAAATAGGCTATTGCTGCATAATGGGTAACATGGGAGGGCATTTTGGCATAGCGGCATATCTTGGAGCAGAGGGGCTTAACGGCATACTAAGCATACTTTCCGGGGAGGTTGACCCGGAAGATCCTGATACATTGTACATGCAGAAATGCCTCATGGCATCTTTTGAAGACAGGGAAAGGCTTTCCAAGGAAGACAGGAGAATTATCAAGGAATTGGACTTAAAATTCAGGGGTAGAAACCAATGGCCCTTATTTAGAAAATATACGCCGGGTTTTTTTCCATGGTATATAAGTAAGGAGGAATGCGAATTTCTTACCCATATACTCGTGCAAGCAATGCAAGTTGCAAAAATTTGCAGGGATGAAGACAAGGCGATACTGTACCATGAAGAACCATTGACGTTTTTCGTAAAGGTTCCTGAAAATAAGAACAACGCTATTGAGTGGCATGATGAATATATCAAGGCAAGGCCATTTAATCCACAGTATGCTTCGCTTTACCTGGAAGATGAAATAAAGCTTAGGAGGTTGAAGCAGCTAGGGCGAAGGAGAGGACCTGCCTGGGAAATGGATACTTTTTACTGCCCGTGGCCGGTTACCGGCGAGGACAGGCCTTATTATCCAAAAATATGCCTTGTTATAGACCAATCAAGGGGAATGATCCTTTGCTACAAGATGATTAAAGATATGACAAAAGAAGGATTTAAATTCTTTGACATGTTTATAGAAATACTTGAACGCCAAAGGCAATTTCCTTCAAGGGTGCTTGTTCAGCGTGAAGAAACGTATTGCTTGGTAAAAGGCATATGCGGGCAGCTGGGAATAAACCTGGAAAAAGTAAAAAAATTACACATTTTACAGGATGCAAGATATGAAATGTATAATTATTTCAACGGCCTGTATTAACCCTATTAACTGCATTAACCCGGGTTTAGAATTTCATTTTGTGAAGCTATTTTAACATAGCGTATTACCATGAAATGACATAGTTAGCGCATTTTTATAATATGTTTATTATATTCTTGTTGTATGCTGAAATATAAAACATAACATCGTTTCTTTATTTAACTTTTTATTATTTTATTAAGGGTTTTTTACCGGTATCGGCCTTCACCTTGGAGGGGAAAAAACCTATACATTTTAAGCTATTCTTAGGAAAAAGCAAAAAACAAAAAAGTAAAAACCTCAACTTTAATACGAACTTCCAAAAGATTGTATTAAGGTTGAGGTTTTTTACATGGAGGCGCCACCCGGATTTGAACCGGGGAATAAAGGTTTTGCAGACCTCTGCCTTACCACTTGGCTATGGCGCCGTAAATATTTATTTTAAATATTGACTATACATTATGAGTTTAGCAGATAACTAGCAAATAGTCAAGAGTAAGTGGCAGGTGTAATATATCGTGCATGCAGGAAATAATTTACACAAGGGAATAATTTACATCAAGGAATAATGAACATGTTGATGCAATATACGTCTTGATACAATAAACATGTTGATACAGTAAACACGTTGTGATGCAATAAACAAGCTGATACGATAAATATCCGGATATCATAATAAACAGCCCGGTATAACCAAATTATAAGCTTGTTCCATGTGATATGCTGATTTGCCATGGCTATCGCTTTTGTTATTGAAACAAATAGCATGGAATATCGTCTTATATATAAGATAGGGTATGGATAATGAATAGTTGATAAATGATGAATTCCTGTAAAAATGAATATCCATTGAATAATAGATATCTATTGTATAAAATTATGAAAATTTTTAAGAATATGTTAAGAAAAATTTAAGATTTGTATTGTATAATAGATGCATGGCAGATGAGCAACGGATGGGATAAATAAAAGACAATCAGTGAAAAAGACATGCCTGGATAGAGAAACCGCGGTAGCTTTGTCCTGGTTCAATGTTTAAAGCAGTGCTTTAACTGTGCAGCGCCAAAGCAGTAGGGAGAGGTGGTTTTTTGTTAATGAAAGATTTGTTAAGTAAAAAGGTTGGTTGTTTTGAATGGAGTTTTTTGAAAGACAGCTGTATAAAAGGCAATTATTTAAAAAGCAATTACTTAAAAGGCAATTGTTTAAAGGGCAATTATTTAAAAGGCAATTGTTTAAAGGGCAATTATTTAAAGGGCAATCCTAAAAAAGGCAATTGCCCGGCAGGCAATAATTTAGAAGGTAATTGCTTGAATTTCAAGGAAAATCGCTCTATTATTAAGATCATTGCATTTTTTGTTGTTATTATAATTGCTGCTGCGGGATTTCCGCCCCTGGAAATACGCTCGGCCGGATCCGGCGCTGATGTTGTGATGGAGGTAAAAGCGGGTTTTGACGGGACCGCGAGGCTGGGATGCTACATACCTTACCGGATACTTCTCATCAACAGGGGGAGGACAATTAACGGGGAAGTACAAGTCGAGGTGAAGATAGATACCGAACATAGGTCAATAATTTCCATGCCTGTTTCCCTGCCCGAGGGGTCCACAAAGGAAGTGGTAATCAATGCGCCTGTTTTTTCTGCAAGGCGCAGCGGGAAAATCAGGTTGGTCGAGGGAAACAGGACCATAAAGGAAATTGAGTATTCTTTTACAAGGCTTGTCCCCCCGGAAATGAAAATGATAGGCGTACTAAGCTCGGATAATTCCGCTTATAGCTTTTTAAATGGTGCTTTGATACCCTTTATTGTTGACGTCAAGCTTGCAGAGGAAATGATACTTAAATCGGCATTGGAGAGGGCTGCCGGCGTATATTCCACGTACAGCACCGTTCAAATGCCGGGTGATATGCAATATGATATGGTTAAAGCTGAGAGTGTGCTTATTCCCCTTGATAACCAAAACCTGCCGGAAGATATTAATGTGATGAGGGGGTTTGATGTTTTGATTATAAGCAATTTTGATACATCAACCCTTTCCGGGCGGCAGCTGGAAACAATTGAAAAATGGGTGGGGGAAGGAGGCACATTGGTAATAGGTACCGGGCACAACTGGAAAAAGGTGTACAATTCTTTACCCCAGTCGTTGAAGAAATTCACTGTGACAGGCACGACCTTCATAAATACACTTGAAGAGCTGGAGGAATTTGCAGGGGGAGCGAAGTTTGACAGTGATGCCAGCCTTGCCGTTGTATCCGGCAATACCGGTTTTGAGCACGAGGAAACCGGGGAAAACGGGAGAAGCCACGTGGAAAACCGGGCAGAAGAAGGCCAAGCCGAAGGGGCCGTTGAGGGAGAACAAGCGGAAGGGTACGGCGCAGCAGAAAAAGCTGAAGGGCATGGTGCAGCAGAACAAGGTGAAAGACATGGTACGGCACAACAACCCAGAGGAAATGGTACCGGGAAAGGGGAAAAAGTGGAAAAGACAGATGAGCAACTTAAGCCCAGCCTGGATATAAACGAGGTCCTTATAGGAAAAGGGGAGCAGCCGATTGCCGTAAAATACGTGCACGGTTCCGGGCGGATACTGTTCCTGGCATTTGATCCGGGCATGGAGCCTGTTGCCGGATGGAAAGGAAAGCAGGCTTTCTGGGAAAACCTTCTCTTTCACAGCAGTATCAACAGTGCCAGCAGGAATATTTACGAGCGCGGTTCCGGGTATTACTACTCCAGCTATAGTGGTACATACTACAATCCCCTGGCGGAGCAGGTGCCCGAAAACAGGAGGATATCCTTCAAGTTTATATGCATTGCCATTGGCGTGTATATTATCATAGTAGGCCCCTTTTTATACCTGTTTCTCAAGAAAAAAGGCAAGAGGGAAATGAGCTGGGTTGCAATTCCTGCAGTAGCCCTTTTATGTACTTTTGTAGTATACCTGTTTGGTTTCAAGACAAGGTACAGGACGGCTGTCCTCAATGCCGTATCTACGATCAACCTTGACATGCTGAAGCAAAAGGCGGAAATTACTACGGACATGGGGGTTTTTAATAACAAGCGCGGTGATATGAAGCTTACCTACCCTGAAAAGGAAGGTATTGAATTTGATATAACCCGGCTGGAATCCAGTAGCTATGTTGTGTATGCGGACGGAAGGGAGCCGGAGGGTAAAGTTGTAAGCAAGGTACTGCTGTCAGACCCCATGAGTTATGAATTGTACGATGTATCAATGTGGGAGCCCAAGCACATATCCGCCAGGAAAACCGAGGACCTGGAGAGTACAATTATAAGCTCGGTAAACATAAGCGATGGAAGGGTCAAGGCAGTTATAAACAATACAACAAAGTATGATTTAATGGAAGCATTTATAACATTAGGTTTAAATTTTATAAGCATAGGGGATATCCTGTCAGGGCAGGAGAAGGTCATTGACGTGGATTTGAACTCGCCGGACGTGTATAAGAGCCTTGAACAATACCTTGATGCAAAGTATGGCAGGACCAGCTATCCTACAAATGCCGCGGTTCCCGAGGATTTCCCGGAAAAGTACAGGAAAAGGCGGGCCGTGGAAAGCCTTCTTGGTTCATATTACTACGGGCTAAAGGGACAGGCCAAGATAGGATTGTATGCCCTAAACTACCAGGACCTTGGTTATGACATTGAAATAAACGGTCAGGAACCTGTCAAGTACTATACAAATGGCATATTTACAAGTCTTGATATGAGTTTTGAGAAAGGTAAGGAGTTTGATATTCCTGCAGGAATTATACAACCCCGGTTATCACAGGAGAGCGTTGCTAAAAATGTAGCTTCCATTGATGGTGACTATGGTGTGAGGGTTAAAGGCTTGGGAGATATAGATTTTATTTACGCAATACCCGAAAATTTGTACACTGAAGAGTTTTCACTGGAGTTTCAAACCTATGTGCCCGTTTATGTAAAATATAATATTGAAGCCTTGAAAGAAAGAAACAGCAATTTCCAGGTAAAGATACTCCAGAACAAGTACGAGTATTACATTTATAATAATTCATTGGGCATTTGGGAGCAGATAGGGGAACATTATGTGCAGGCAGGAAACGCCGGCCAGTATGTCGATAAAGACAACTGCATCAGGGTACGTGTAAAAGTGCTTGAAATTGCAATGGTTGAACCTACCGCAAGTTACAGCTACGTGGAAGCGGAAAGGCTTGCTTTCCCGGCATTGCAAATAAAGGGGGTTGTAAAATAATGCTTAGTGTCAGGAACCTGGTCAAGAGATACGGAAAATTCACGGCAGTGGACAACTTATCCATGGAGATCAATGAAAGCGAGATATTTGGCTTCGTCGGTGCAAACGGGGCGGGAAAGACGACTACCATGAGGATTATAGCAGGC
>JAAZDH010000225.1 GCA_012512865.1 Clostridiaceae bacterium
AGTTGAAATAAACACCGAGTTTAACAAGTCCGATATAGACGTAGAGTTTTTTGCAGCCATGATTGAGTCTTCAGGTATATTTAGAAACGTGGAAATATATGAAATAAAAAATGAAGAAAATGATGGCACCATCTCGAGGATATATTATTACCATGCAATAATAATGGGTGAATCAAGCGCTCCCATAATAATGCCTGTTACCGCCACCCTGAGAAACACCCCTAACGGCTGGAAGATATCCGCTTTCGACGATGGTTGACAGTTAACGGTATAAAATATAAAACCAGGCAAAACCAACCTGGCTGAGGTTGTAAAACCAGCCTGGCTGGGGTTGGCAAACTTGACAAAGCTGTCAGTATTTCAACTTTTTTATGGAGACATAACTTAAAGATATCGTGATAAAAGCAATTGCCAAAAGTACCGTGGATGGCGTGCTGGCAAGCATTGCCAGGATTTCTTGAATTAGATCTGCGGTTGGTGCGGTTTTGCTGCTTGCCTGCAAGCCGTACCTGCTGAATAAATCCAGTGCAAGTCCCTGGGGTGTAAATAGGGATAATGTCTTTACGACCCCGCCCAAACCTGGAAAGTTCCAAAAGCAGCCTCCCAGGAAACCCGTAATAATGGCAAAAAGAGGGGCTCCTGCCTGGAGCTGCAGCCTTGTTTTTAGCAGGGTGGACAAGAAGATACTGATTCCTATTACGCACAGGAGATATAAAAAAAGTATTACAATGTTAAACGGGTTTAGAAATACGTCAGCCCTGAAAATCAACCATGATACCGACGCAAATAAAAATACCTGCACTATTCCCACTATAAAAAGGGAGATTATATTCCCGGAAAACAATGCATTAAGAGCCCCCGGACCTGAAATGACGCGCTGCAGGGTTCCATTTTCCTTTTCATCGACCAACCAGCTGCTGTTGAACATGATAAGAAACATCAGGAAGGCCACGAGCATTCCGAAGGCGGAAGAGGAAATCGAGCCTGCCAGGGAGCCCCCGTCACCTGTTTCGACCGCCCGGGGTGTTTCTTCCCGGATTTCCCTAAACTCAAGTTTCATGGGAGGTTCCGGCTCCCACAAGGAATCCGTGAACTGCCATGCCTCGTTCCATACCTGCTCCCTTTTTTCAACATCATCCCGGAATAACAGGTCCAGGTTTGCATACTCGTTCACGACCCAGTCTGCAGCGTAAACATTGAGCAGTATCCGTGCAACCGTGCCCCCGACAATCTCTTTTATAATTTCCCTGGACATGGAGGAGGGGGGCGCAACCTGTTCAATGATACCCTGAACGTTCCCGGAAATTATATTGTCCTTGAAACCCTCACGTATAATAAAGGCGCATTCCGCCTTGTAATCCTTGACAAGCTTTATGGCTTCCTTTTCACCGGTGACATACACCTTGAACCCCTTGCTGTTCTTAATGCCCTCCACGATCATGCCGGAATAGTCCGTACCATCCATGTCGCATATGGCCACGGGGACTTCGCTGTACTTCTCGAATATAAGGGCGTACCCCGTGATAAATGTAAGGAGAAGGGGTATCACCGTCATCGTTATCAAAAAGCCCTTGTCGGAGAATAATATTTTCAGTTTATATACCAGCACCGTTAAAACTTTGTCCATGCTGTACCTCCAAGTATAACCAATCCCATCTATGAATGTTTTTTCATTAGTATTAAAAACGGCAGGGACAGTGCCAGGTAAACAAGCCCCATCCCGGTAAGCACGGCCATATCGATAAAAAATGCCGTGTTAAGCTTCCCTGAAAATATTTCCAGGAAACCCTGGACAGCCCACCTGTTTATCGTAAGGTAGCTCAAGCTTTTTATACTGTCGGGAAGTGCCGTGAGGGGATAGATGCTCCCGCCGATGACAGCCATCAGGAGGGTGCCGAGACTGCCCGCAAGGTCTGCCGTAATAGGCGTCGGTGAAACAACGGCAATGAAAACCGCCCATGAGGACACCGTAAACACCGTTATTGCGAAGGCAATAAACAGGCACATGGGGGATGTTTTCAAGTATATCTTGAAAATAATCCCGCCCGGGATGATAACCGACAAAAACTGGAGCAGGGATAGCATAAATACGGTTATGAACCTTGCGGTGATGTATTCAATGCCCGTCAGGGGAGAAGTGTTCAGCCTGGTGCTTATCCCCAGTTGCTTTTCGCCTGCCGTGAATTTTATTCCCATTATTCCCCCAAACATGATAAACACGGCAAGAAGGGAAGCGGTAAAATACTCGTACCTGGTGACATCCGGTATGTAGGATTCTGTTTTCGTAGTAAAAGCCTCGGTCCTGGAAAGGGCCTTTAAGGAAAACCTGGTGACGACATCCGTGTACTTCTTATCGTAGAACTCCCCGGCAGAGGTCACCCTGGAGTAAAACACGTATGCTGTCATTATCCCGTTTTGGGAGGCGGATATTAAATCCGCGTAACTCTCCATGTATTTTTTTATAAAATTTGCCGCGAGGGGTTGTGCCGGGTCGGTTACGACCACAAATGGCTTGTTTTCTCCTACGGACATGCTGTAGACAAAGCCTTCCGGTATAATTACAGCCCCGGCTGCCTCTCCCTTTTTCACCATTTCCAGGCCGGTTGCCTTGTCGGTCTTGATAAAATTAACAAGCTTTGCCGAATCCTCCGTGTAGATATCATCCGTACCTGCCTGGCTTAAAAACTGGTTTATGAGCATCCTGGATTCCAGGGAATTTTCCTTGTCAACTATGGCAATGTTGAAGGGCTCGATAAACTTGTTCCCTTCGAGGAGGGGGGAGAGGGCATATATAAACAGGCTGACAAATGCAAAGGGAAGCCCAAAATAAAGGATTACCGCTTTCCAGTCAGAGAAGAAAAGCTTCATGTCATTTTTGACCAGGACGAATACTCTCACTTTTCCTGTCCTCCTTGTCCTCGTTGGGATGGAATTAATTATTCAGTCACCAACCGTAAACGCGTCCAGCAGGTACTGGTTAGCCAGGATGAATCTTAGCGCCGAAAATTGTATTTCTGTTTGTATGTTCTTTACGGCGTCTTCATCAATCGTGTTAATGTTGACAACCGTGAATTCGCTTATTTCGGGCAGGTTAAAGCTCACGCCGTACCTGTCCTCCCTCCTTATGTCTATAAGAATATTTTCGTTTTCCATTCCCAGTTCCCTGCATGTCAGCTTAATATCCAAGAAATGGTTTGTATACATGGTTTTATTCTTGTCATCTTCATCTGTTTCTTTCCTCGTGTTAATCAGCGCTTCAAAGTCAGGCCAGAAGTTATTTTCACAGTTTATACGGGTAAAACTTCCTCCCACGCCTGTAAGCTTTTGCGTTTCGATTTCTATAAGCGCTTTCCCGTCCTGGTTGCTGCCGGCCTCCTGCGTTATATAAATATTTGCGAAATGTTGCCCCGAATGAAGGTTATATAGTCTTTCCCGCTCATTTCCCGTTTTGGATGCAAGGGTCCCTTTCCTGTCCTTCTTATCTACAGCAACCACCATGCTGAAACCTCCCGGGAACGAGGTGTTTTCAATGGCGTCCAGAAATGCTTGCCTTAGTTTTTCCGCCCTTTCATCGAAATCTTTTTCTAAATCTTGAACTCCATGAGGCTCGAAAAATTCATTCAACCCATACGTCGAGGTACCTTGAATGCTTTCCGCCAGGTCAAGATAGCCTGCATCCATGAGAATTCCCAGCATGGAATATGCCTGCCCCAGGGTGGCATTGAGGAATCTCTTGTCAGAGAATAAATATTCCGTTGTTTTCGAGGCAATGGCCTTAAACTGTTCTTCAGCAAGTTTAACCGTGAATACGTCATATTTTTCATTTGCTGGTGCTGCCGGTGACTCGATACTGGTGTTTCTTGACACTGATACCTGTTCCTCCGTTATGTTTTCCTCCAGGAAGCTGATATAATCTTCCAAAATATTTCTAATTTCCGAGGGGGCAGGGGAAGCATTATTCTTGTTTTTCAACTCCTCTTTCAGGTCCGAAGGCAATATTATTCTTCTTATGGGAATGTCAAGGCCAAACCTGCGCAAGGCGGATGAAACATCGTTATTGTCAAAAACAAAATACTTGTCGTATATTACGGGAACCTGGATACCCATTAAATCCTTGTCCCAAAAGGCATTTATATCAAGGAAGCTTTGGCCTTCAAGCAGGAAGGACAGGGAACTCATTTTAATTTTGTTCTTAATATCATACCTCGAGTTTATAACTATCTTGCTGCTGTTAATAACATCAACGGCTTGCGCGGGCAGGAAGCCGAA
>JAAZDH010000226.1 GCA_012512865.1 Clostridiaceae bacterium
GTTAATTACTTCTTTAGGTGGAAGTCCCATATCCTTTTTGGGAAACAAGAAGGTATTTCCGTTTACTCTTGTAATTACAGATGTGTGGAAGAACTTTGGTTTTAATAGTATAGTATACCTAGCATCAATAACGTCAATAGATCCAACCTTATACGAGGCTTCTATAGTTGATGGAGCCAATCGTTTTCAGAGAATGTTTCACATAACATTTTTTGGTATGTTACCAATTATTGTTTTGCTAGCTACAATAAATCTTGGAAACATACTAAATGCAGGCTTCGAGCAGGTTTTTAATCTATATAGCCCTACTGTATATGAAACAGGAGATATCATTGACACAATGGTTTATCGATTAGGTTTTGAAAGTGCACAATATAGCTTAGCTACTGCAGTTGGATTATTAAAATCAATAGTATCTACTATATTAATATCTGTTTCATATTACTTAGCATATAGATTTGCAGACTACAGAGTATTTTAGGAAGGGGTAATAAAATGCTAAATAACCTCAGAAAAACAAGAATCAAAAAATCAAATAAGGTACCTTTAGGGTCCCTTACTTTTGATATAATAAATCATGCATTATTAGGAATAATTGCATTATCGTGCATATTGCCTTTAATACATGTTTTGGCAATATCCTTTAGTGTAAGTTGGGCTGCTCAGGGAGGAATGGTATATTTTTGGCCGGTAGAATTTAATTTGGAATCATATAAATATATATTAAAAAATAGCAAATTTGTTACTGCGTTAATTGTTTCATTGAAGCGAGTAGCTCTTGGTGTAACAGTAAATTTATTTTTGATAATTTTAACTGCTTTTCCTTTATCAAAAGAAGAACATGAATTTAAGGGCAGAACAGTTTATGCTTGGTTTTTGTTTATAACACTTTTGTTTAGCGGAGGTTTAATTCCTGCTTATATGAACATACGTTCACTTGGCTTGCTTGATAGTATATGGGCATTAGTGTTACCTGGAGCAGTACCAGTATTTAGTGTTGTTTTGCTTTTGAATTTTTTCCGCCAGCTTCCTAAAGCTGTGGAAGAATCTGCTCATGTAGATGGTGCTAGTTATTGGATTATTCTATGGAAAATATGTGTACCGATGTCATTACCTGCGATTGCTACAATAGCATTATTTTCAGCAGTAGCCCACTGGAATTCAATGTTTGATGGAATAATCTATATGAACAGAACGGAAAATTATCCCTTACAAACATATTTGCAAACATTAATAACAGCAAACGCATCAAGTGACTTTATAAGCTCCACTCCTGAAATGGCAGAATTGCTCAGAAAAATAAGCGATTCTACCCTAAAATCTGCTCAAATATTCATTGGAGCATTGCCAAAAATATTAGTTTATCCATTTCTGCAGCGCTATTTTATGAAAGGTAAAGTTATAGGATCGGTTAAAGGTTAGGACTAAGGAAATGCTTTTGAAAAATTTAAATTTATTGAAACTGGGGAAATGTTCCTGTTCTAAGTAATAGGGGGACATTCCTTTATTTTATGCATTTTTTGTGTATTTAAATTAATAAGGGCCATAAAGGGACAGTCCTGAAGGGTCATAAAGGGACAGTCCTGCACTTAACGGAAAAAATGGGGACACACCTGCACTTTTTACACTTTAAAAAGTATAAAAGCAAAACTAAAGCTTTATTACTGCTTTTATAAAGTGTAAATAATATAGAATTTGCAGGAGTGTCCCCTTTTAAATTTTAGAAATGTGTCCCAATATTTTCATTCAAATTGAATTAAAACGTCCTTTAATTCTACTCCGATTAATGTTAAAATAAAATAAAATGCAAAAATAACAGGACTGTCCCTCTATTTATTGCCCCTACATTTTATAATGATAGGAGAGAATATATATGAGTAAACATGTGATTAAATATGAAGGTGAAGACTACATACATAAGATATCTCTTGACGGAGACTGGGATTTTACATACACTCCAAACCACATATTTGAAGGCGAAAAGTTTCAAATTCCCAAGGTTAATGAGTTTACAGTGAAAATGCCTGTGCCGGGGTATTGGGATGATAATGTGGAACGCATGCAGAGTTCCGAATTTTGGGAAACGGCTAAGTTTAATCCTAATTACAGACGGATTGATTATCCAATGGGAGCCAGTATGCCACCTGATGCATCACTTCCATACCTGCTGGGAGTGGGATGGTATAGGAAAACAATATACATACCTACTGACTGGCAAGAAAGAGAAATAACTCTATATGTTGGCGGAGTAGTATTAGAAGCTTGGGTGTGGCTAAATGGTGAGCTCATAAAATATCACCTGGGTCATTCAACTCCTTTTGAAGTCTCATTAGGAGAAAATTTGAGATATGGAGAAGTGAACGAAATTATCATAGCAGTTGCTAATACACGAACTGATAGGCTAGGATGTGTTATTCGCGGTTTTAAAGGATTCAGTGCAGGTATATATAGAACAGTTTACATAAAGGTCACAGGTAAAGCGAGAATCAAGGATTGTTACATATATCCGAGCTATCTGAGATCAGACTACATATATTCAGGTTCAGATAATGAAAATAAATGAGTAGGAACAGAAACAGAAGTTATTCATCCAACGCAAGAAGAAAACCTGGAAAAAAACCTGGAAAAATAACTGCAAGAA
>JAAZDH010000227.1 GCA_012512865.1 Clostridiaceae bacterium
CGGCACGCCATTTTTATATGCCTGGTACAGGAGGCAATAATCCCTGTACGGAAACCTCTCCTGGTTTTTATCCATGTATACCGCAAGGCTTTCCCCGTATCCCAGGCCCTTTTTGGCCCCTTCCTGCAGGGCTTCGTTCATCCACCTGCCGGTTTCCTCCCACATCCCGAAGGAGCCGTCCTCTATAGCTGTAGGTACGTCTTCAGACGTTCCGCCGTTGTATGAAAGCTCAAAATCATGGATACTTCCTGCTCCATTACTTGCCACGTGGGTTACAAGGCCTTTTTTAACTAATTCTATAATATAGAGGGACAGGCCATTCTTGATAACATGGGCACCCATTGAGAGTATCACGGGCCTTTTATTCTCCCTTGCCCTGATTATCCTGTCAGCAAGTTCATCGAAATCCTCGCCTCCCCATTGGATACTTTCCTCCGTCCCCGGTACCAGCATGTTGTCAATGGTAACAAGGTTTTTCCTGTCCTTGACCGAATATGTAGTTATATTTTGAAACCCGAGCCTACCTTTTCCAATAACATTTTTATCATTTTCGCCCCATTCATTCATATGCTCACCAAAATACTCATTCGTATATCCATGCATATTGTGTATACCTCCTATAACATACTTTGAGAATCCTGAATAGTCCTGTCCTTCAAGTAGCTTTTTCTTCATTAAACTTGCCAATGCTACAAGACAAGCTCATGCTGCAAGAAAAAGCTTTTCATTCATCAAAACTTCCCTTTTTGGAAGCTTGTCATAACCCCAACCATTGGAGTATTTGCCCCGCGTTTTCAAAGTCCCCCGTTATTGCATGGGCTCCTGCATTGACAAGCCTTCTTCTTTTTACCGGGTTTATACCGCGGAGCTTTTCTTCATCGCTTGCCACTCCCAGGGCAATTGCGCCTACTTCCCTGGCAAGGGCTATTTCCACCTTTCCATCCCCTATGACCGCTATCTGCGGTCCCATGAGCTTGTTTTCCTCCACAAGCATCCTTAAAACCGTTTCCTTGGAACAATCAAACTTGCCCAGGGGAGCGCCGGAGATTTTCTTGAAATAGTGTTTAATGCCAAGCACTTCGGCTTCTTCCTTGACGTCAGGCTCATCCGTGCCGCTGGCAACATAAATATCCACCCCTTCTTTCCTTAGTGATTCAAGAAATTCCACGCTTCCTTTAATAAGGAAATCCGCGGGTTTCTTAATACCCTTGCGTATATCATCTTTTCTCCTGTTTACGGCCAGCATAAGCCGGTTGTTATATTCCTGCTTGTACCACCACGGATCTCTTGGTGCGCCCGGATTTCTTCCATACCTGTGCACGGTTTCCGCCAGCCACTTCATCTGGTGAATCGTCTGTATGCCGGTCGACTGGTCTATGTACTCGCTCACTTCCCTTACAAGGTCTTCATCTACGGGAGTAGGTCCGGCTATCATTTCAAGCATTAAAGGTTTCATTACGCCTTCCCAGCCGCACCGCAAGGTGGATATGGTACCGTCAAAATCAAAAAGAACCGCTTTCACGGCTGGCCTTCCTGGCTCCAGTTCCGTTATAATTTCCATGTTTCGCCTCCTGCTATTTTACTTGATAGATTTCATGCTGCGTATACATGTGTATATATTGCTACATATATACTATTTTGCCGTACATGTGCGATTGTATTACAATTGTATATTAGTGCACGCTATGTTATAAATACTTACACGTAAACACTTATAACATATAAAATAATTATTAATTATAAAACAGGTGCTGTCAAGCCAGTTTGTTACGGGGTTGAAGGATTGCTGGGCAGCGGGATGAACAGCGGAATTTTGGAAGGAATACTATGACTTTTGTAGTTGTTATTTGAATCGTAGTAATAGTGTTGCATTGTTGTAAGGCCATAAAAATTATTTTGTTGAGTAATGGCTTGCGCTAATGTCTTCCACAAACGTTTCCAACCCATGCACTTCATAATTAAACCTTATCACATGGTTTAAATCGTATATTTGTAGAAGCGCACTGTAAATATTGCCCCGCCTTCTTTTTTATTTTCGGCCTTGATGGTCCCGTTTTGCGCGGTAATAATCATGCGGGCCAGCGCAAGGCCAATCCCGGTGCTTGCATCGTTCGAGTTTTTTCCCTTGTAAAACCTTTCGAAAACATGGGGCAAATCCTCGGGGGCAATGCCTTTACCCGTGTCGGAGATGACAATTTCCGTGAAAATCGGCGTTTCTCTTGTTTCTATGGTAATCATGCCACCGCTTGGCGTATGCTCCATGCAATTTTTGAGGATGTTTTCCACGGCTTCCGTTGTCCATCCAAGATCGCCTTCGAAATGCTCGCTGCCTTCCGCCTTGAATACCAGCTGCTGGCTGCGCAAATCCATAGGTATGGCAAGTGCTTTCATCGCATTTTTTATAAGTTCAGATACTTTTACCTTATTTCTAGTAAATTTAACCGTTCCTGCATCAAGTTTTGATATTTTAAGCAGGGTCGAAATCAACCAGTCCATGTGGGAAAGCAGGTGAAACAAATCCTTGACTAGTGAAAAGCGCCGTTCATCCGGCAATTCTTCTTCACCTAAAAAATTGGCAATCAAATTGACAGATGTAAGGGGTGTGCGAAGCTGGTGCGATATATCCGCGATGGAATCGGCAAGAAAAGCCTTGTCTTTTTTAAGCATTTCCGCCTGTTCACGGAGCCGTACGGTCATTTTATATATCTCGCTCTGGAGAATTGCAAGCTCCCCTTCCGCGAAATGCCCAAGGTCAAACCTGCTGCAGCCATGCAGTATTTTATCAATCTCGTGGCTTAATTCTGCTATGCGCTTGTACCTCTTGTACGTTGAGATAAAATGGGCAAGGTCAAATACGCAGCAGGAGATGATGGTAAGTATCCCGTACTTAATATCGATGAGCGCAGCAATGCCTGCCAGGGCTGCATTCAGCAAAAACCATATCCGCATGCTCTTTCTTATCTCAGGATTACGAAAAAAACCCATGATTTATCACCAGCCTTGCTGCCTGGAAACTTACGGCAGCCATCAACCTTACAACTAGAGAAGCCCATGGCTTGTCACCATCATTACAGGCGTGGAAGCCCATATCTAGTCACCAACCCTATAACCAAGGCCGCGGACCGTGCGTATTATGACAGGATTCTGTGGGTCATCCTCGATTTTATCGCGAAGTCTCTTGATGTAAACGGTGAGAGTATTGTCATTGACGAATTCTCCCGCTATATTCCATATTTCTTCCATGAGCCTGTTCCTTGACAGTATGGTACCCTTGTTGTTAAAAAACACTAAAAGCAGGCGATACTCAAGGGCGGAAAGGTATAAATCCCTCCCATTCTTTGTTGCAAGACCCTTTTCAGTATCTATCATAATGCCTTTATATTCCATGGTTGTGCCAAGCTTCTTGCTGCGGCGCAATACATTCTTAATCCGGGAAACCAACTCCCTTGGCCTGAAGGGCTTGGTAATGTAGTCATCTGCGCCAAGGTCAAATCCGGCAACCACGCTGTACTCATCATCGGAAGCCGTAAGAAATATGACCGGGACGTTGAAATTTGCCTTTATCGCGGAACATGCCGAAAATCCGTGGCCATCTTCCAGGGATATATCCAGCAGCACCAGGTCATACGGAGTGCTGCCGAGTTTATCCAGGGCAGCCCTTTGTCCCGCTACCGCATCCACTTCGAAACCTTCCTTCCTAAGGAACGCTGACAGATTGTTTACTATGATTTTATCATCCTCAACAAGTAATATCCTGGTCATGTCCTTCGCCCTGTGATTAGTTTCTATAATAATTATTATCTTCTATAATAATTACTGTAATAATTAATGTTCATTATAAAAAATGCGTTAATCACTTGCATATCATTTGTTGCAATTGCTTAGTTTATCAATTTTATCCAATTATCCCGGTTATGCCCATCGTGCCCGTGCAGCTTTTAAACGTGTGTATCCTCGATGCATCTCCCGGATGCATCTTAAATGCCATTTATTGCAATTATACTGCAAAAGTATAAACATTTCAATAATTCCAATTCGGATTTCCAGCTTGTCTGTCTCATCGCCCTTCCGGCCTTCCTCACCGGCCTGTGCCCGTGAAAATAGGAAGCCTTGAAAAAAGGTTGCCTGATAAAGTGACATTTTTGTTATATTTGAGTCACCTGCATGTCACCTTGATAGGATATAATTGTAACAGTAATTGGTGGATAGCAGAAATAATCGGGTAATAACAATGAAAACAATAATAAAGAGCAGCAATAAAGGAATTGCAGTAAGTATAAACGGTATTAAGCATGAACAGCATTAAGTACAAATAGCAATAGGTACGACCAGTAACAGGCATAACCAGCGTTAGGTACGAACAGCAATAGGTATGCCCCGTTAAATACGAACAGCAAGAAAGCTATGACGATGAAAGGGAGTTTTGTGCCATGGAATTGATAAGAGTCGAAAACTTGAGAAAAATTTACGGTAAGGGCGAGAATGAGGTAAGGGCCTTGGATGGCATATCTTTTAGCGTGGAAAAAGGCGAGTTTATTGTCATTATCGGGCCGTCGGGCTCCGGCAAATCCACCCTTTTACATATCCTCGGCGGCGTGGACAGGCCCACTTCCGGGAAAGTTTACGTGGACGGCCAGGATATTTACGCCCAGGATGATGAACAGCTTGCCATATTCCGCCGCAGGCAGGTGGGGCTTATCTACCAGTTTTATAATCTCATACCCATTCTTAATGTTACAGAGAATATTACCTTGCCCGTATTAATGGATGGCAGAAAGGTGAACAAAGATCGTTTCAACGAGCTCATTGCCACCCTAGGGCTAAAGGATAGGGAAAATTATTTACCCAACCAGTTATCCGGCGGGCAGCAGCAGCGCGTTTCCATCGGCAGGGCCTTGATTAACGCCCCGGCAGTAGTTCTTGCCGATGAGCCCACGGGAAACCTTGATACTAAAAATGGCCAGGAAATCGTGGAGCTTTTGAAGCTATCCAATCAAAAATATAATCAAACGATCATTGTTGTCACCCATGATGAAAAAATTGCCTTGCAGGCAAAGCGCATCATCACCATCGAGGACGGCAGGATAATTAACGATGAGGTAATAAGATGATGGGACTGTCAATGCTGTGGCAATAAGGTAACAGGTTTGTTAATGCTAAGGCAATAAAGTTGCAGATTCGTTAATGATAAAGCAATAAGAAAGTATTACTGGCAACAGGTTTATTAATGAATTATAAGGTAACAAGACGACAGGCTTGTTAATGGACAATGTGACGAGGTGAATAATAAATGAATATATTTTTTAAAATGACTTATAAATCCCTTACTATGAACAAGACACGCACCATGGTTACCATTATCGGTATTATCCTGTCCGCTGCGATGATTACGGCAGTAACCACCCTAATATCCAGCTTGCAGGATTTCATCCTGGATTATGCAATGCATCAATTTGGGGATTGGCATGGTGCGTTTTATGATGTCGACGGCAGCACGGCAGAAAGCTTGAAGTCCGATGAGAAGATTAAAACTGCCGCCTTCGCCGATAATATAGGTTATGCGGACATAGGCAGCTCCAATGAATATAAGCCATACCTGTTTATCATGGGAGCCGACGATTTGTTCATGGAAACCATGCCAGTACACCTCACAAGCGGAGAACTGCCCCGGACACCCGAAGAAATAATTCTGCCCGAGCATCTTGCATACAATGGCGGTGTAACATATAAAATCGGGGATGAAATACGACTCGAAATTGGCGACAGGTATTACAGGGACAGTAGATTAATGCAGAATAACCCCTTTATTCCCAGTGAAAAGGCGGATGATAACGGGGAAAAACAAATCATCGAGGGCGAGAAGCTGGCTGCCAGGGAAACAAGGACATATACAGTGGTGGGTTTTTATGAACGCCCGGATTTTGAGGAATACACGGCTCCCGGCTATACGGCCGTCACGAAAATGGACCCTGCCCGCGTTTCCGGCTCCTATGCAGTATATTTTAAGATGAAAAATCCCAGGGACGCTTTTGAATATGTAAGCGGATCTGCTTACGGAGGTACAACGAACGACGATGTTCTTTTATATATGGGCTTTTCCCGGTATAACAATTTTTACACGGTGCTTTACAGCCTTGCTGCCATACTCATCGGCCTTATAATGTTTGGCTCCGTTTCCCTTATATACAATGCATTTGCCATCTCGGTCAGCGAGCGTACCAGGCAGTTCGGTCTGCTAACCTCGGTTGGTGCAACAAGGCGTCAAAACAGGAAAATGGTATTATACGAGGCTTTAATAGTAAGCATCATAGGCATTCCCCTCGGAATACTTGGCGGCATCCTGGGCATAAGCATAACACTGCGCCTTACCGAGGACAAGTTCTATTCGTTTATTAACATAGAAAGCGTAAAATTTGATTTGAATGTTTCCGTCGAATCTATCATCGCGGCATGTATCATAGCATTGATAACCGTATTGATTTCTGCATGGATTCCATCAAGAAGGGCCACAAAAGTAACTGCCATTGACGCCATACGCCTTTCAAAAGATATTACGGCGAAACCCGGGGATGTTAAAACGTCAAAGCTTACATACAAGCTGTTTGGCCTGGAAGGCATGCTGGCGAAAAAGCACTTTAAGCGGAGCAGGAAGAAATACCGCGCAACGGTTGTCTCACTCTTTATGAGCATCGTGTTGTTTATATCGGCATCCAGTTTTTGCGCTTATCTCACCGATACCGTTTCTGGGACTTTCCAGGACACCGATTATGATATCATCTATTATTATTCCGGTGATTATTCCGGTGTAAATGAAGAACAAACGGATATTGAAAGCCTGGAAGCCCTTTATAAGGGGTTGTCCTCCCTGGAAAGCGTTACTTCTGTAAGTTATGCTTTCCACAATGGTTTTAACTGCCGCATACCAATCGAGCTCTATTCCGATAAATACATTAAGTACCTGGGATTGACCCACGAAACAGGAACCGGGACAGGTGCAAACGAGTTTCCCATAAGCATCGTGGTATACGGAATCGGGGACGAGGTTTACAGGCAATACCTAAGGGCAAACAACCTGAGCGAGCAGGTTTACATGGACAAGCAGAATCCAAGGGGAATAGCCCATGCAATTGTAAGCAGGTTTGACCCGGTACAGCAAAAATACATTGTATTGCCGGTTTTCAAGGGAAAAACAGTCACCATTAATATTGCCAAGTATGATGAAGAGAAGTGGAGCAGCCTTTCCAGCGAGGAAAAGGAGCAACTCATTGAAACGGGCGGCGATGAGGAATACAAAGTTAATGTACCGCTGGTGCTTGATATTACGGATAAGGACCTGGTACTTGGTTTAAATACATCATCCAAGCTCGGCGTAACAGTTATGTACCCCTTGAGCGTTTTTAAGGAGTTATTTGGCATTACCAATAATTATGATTTTTACTTCAAGGCAAAAAATCCATCCCAGGCGTACGAAGATATAAACGAGTATCTTGTGGCCAACGGCATGAAAAACGACGACCATGCATTGCTGAACAAGTATGAAATGAAAAAAGTAGAGCGTAATATGGTTACCATAATAAAGGTATTTTCATACGGTTTTATTGCGTTAATCTCACTTATTGCAATTGCAAACGTGTTTAACACCATTTCAACTAACATCATGCTGCGACGCCGGGAATTTGCCATGCTCAAGTCCGTGGGCATGACCACGAGAAGCTTTAATAAAATAATGAATTTTGAATGTATCCTGTACGGCCTAAAATCCTTGAAGTGGGGTCTTCCTGCGGCATTTGGCGTAACATGGCTGATTTATCAAAGCATTAAAAGCGGCTATACCACAAGTTTCTATGTGCCGTGGATATCGGTTCTTATTGCAATCTGCAGCGTTTTCATCGTTGTTTTTGCAACAATGATTTATTCTATGAGGAAAATTAAAAATGACAATCCAATTGATGCGTTAAAAAATGAAAATTTGTGATAAAAATGAAATCTTGTGATAAAAAAACCCTTGTAACTGTCAGCATATGCAATATAGCAATTGTTCTCCCTTGAAATTATGATTGCTTGCTAACAATATGAATAGTACTAATCATGCTATATTCTACATCTTACATTTTCCTATACAATATGACATTCATCCTTATACCTGTCTTCAATCGTGACATAAATACATTCCTTGTTCCTGTGCCTGTATTCAAGCGGAGACATATTTTCCCTGGCCTTAAAATACCTGCTGAAATAGTGAATGCTTTGAAACCCGGCTTTTCCGGATATTTCTGTAACACTCATATCAGTATATGCCAGAAGTTCCTTTGCTCTTTGCAGCCTTAGATTATTGATATGCTGCACAGGGGTAATCCCGTATTTCCTGTTGAAAATCTTGCAAAGATAAGATTGGTCAATAGCAAATATATTGGCCAGTTACCCGAGGGAGATTTTCTTGTAATAGTTATTATTTATATATTGCATAATTTTATTATTTAGTTCATCAGCATTGCCTGTATCATCCATCTTATAGTCTTCTTCAGCCTCGTTTTTTTGAACACATTCCATGTTTTCCATGCTTTGCCCGCGTACCATTTGAAAAACCAGTTCATAGACATTAGCTTTAATAATCTCTTTATATAGCGGCCTCTTATACATTGCTTCTTTAACAATGTTTTCAAACAGCATTCTTACTTTTATATTCCTGTTCTTGAATTGAAGGGGCAATAAATCCAATTTACTGGTCAAGCAGGAATCATACGTAACAAATTTAACTTCAATCGACCACATGGGATCTTTCGAGTCTGATGTCCATTCATGACATATACCGGGTTTGAATATGCAAACAGCATGTTCAATGGATTTACAGTGCATATCATTGATTTGCAAACTGCTGCTGCCCCCAATTAAATACATTATGTGATAAAAACTATGAAAATGGCATCCGACCCTGGATTGCCTGTCATATTTACACCTGGATACTGATATAATGCTTGTTGATTCCAAGCTCATTTAAACTTCCTCCTTAAGCTGCATCAGTTTTTCTTCGGCTATCGCCCCCAGTCCTTCCACAGCCATGATTTTTAAAGTCTCCAGTTTGAAGCGGGACATAAATTCCTCTATCTGCTCCGGGTTAAAGAAATATGCATCGGTAAATCCCATATCCACCCTGGAATCATGTCTTCCATCTTCCAAATACCTGAGAAGCCTGTTCTTTAGCTGGCCAATGTTTTGAGGATATGCCCTCAGGCAATCCACTATCGGAGCATAAGCTGATATAAAGGATACAACAAGAATCCCTCTCTTCTTTAGTACATCCATACATTGATTTATCGCTTTTTCTCTCTGATTTTCTTCCAGCAAATGATACATAGGTCCCATGCAAAGAACTGCATCAAATTCTTTACCTGGCAATATCTTGTTTAAGTCGAGTACATTTCCCTGGATGCAGCCTTTTAATTCAACTCCTGCTTCCTTTGAATGTTTGGCAGCTTGCTCAACCATTTTTTCACACAAATCAACAAGTGTAACCTCATGACCATTTTGAGCAAGAAATATGCTGTATCTTCCCGGTCTTCCGCCAACATCCAGGACAGACGCACCACCTGGTATAAACTTCTTCAGGGTTCTCTTTGTAATTTCAAATTCAATCCTGTGCCTCTGCAGTCTTTCCCATTCATTATAGTCGTAATTGTAATACTGCTCAATACTTCCCATTACAATACCTCCCCAAGTAATGCTAAAACCCCGCAGAATCACGGTTATGTGACTCCGCGGGGTTATGTTCCGCATGTAAAGCTTCTAAGCTTCTATGTAGCTCAGGCACTTATGCCCTTATACATACTCACATTTTGAAGTATTCTTACATATCTTTTCTAACTTGTCAATGGGTTCTGCCCGAGTTACTGCGTTTTTATTACATTTATTAATTATATTAACCCTCTTTTATATTTTGCGAATAAACGCAAATATTGACAATGTATTTGGCCATATTTTATATTATTGTCAAAGATATTTCAACGTTTTGTAATAAATCAACAACTTCTTTAATATGGTTTGCGATCAAAGCTTATTTCAAAGCGGTACCGTTCGGACCTTTTATAACGGTAATCCTTCTGCCGTCAAGTGAAATGCTGACATTATCAATAATTATCCTGTCATCTGAAGAATTGTTAGTAAATGATGCCCACATTGAATGCAGAGTAAAAAATGTGGTACAATCAGTGCGAAAAACAATCTATTTTGAAATCTATTTCGAAAGGTGACACAGATGAAACAGGAACGGCAGTATCCAAAAGTCATGATATCCCCCAAGGCGGAGCGCAGTGTCAGGAATGGGCATCCGTGGATATACGGGGAAGAGATTCTCAAAACAGAGGGTGTGCCCCAAAACGGCGGGCTTGTAGATGTGTTTGCCGGAAATGCCTTTATGGGTACGGGCTTTTACAACAGTGCCAGCAAGATTACCGTTCGACTTATTTCGCGCAACGCCAACGATATATTTGATGCTCGCTTTTGGCACCGTCGTGTGAAGTATGCCGTTCATTACCGCAAAACCGTCATGCCCGGTGCAGACTTCACCTGTTGCCGCCTGATCCATGGTGAAGCTGACCAGATGCCGGGACTGACAGTGGACCGCTACGGCAGTATTCTGTCTGTGCAGATTACTTGTCTCGGTATGGAACTTGTCAAAGATACGGTTTACCATGCCCTATGGGATGTGCTTGCTGAAATGGGCGAAAATGTCACCGGAATTTATGAGCGCAATGACATTGCCCTGCGCATACAGGAGGGGCTGCCGGTGTATAAAGGCTGGTACCGATTCGATGGCATACTTGCGCCGGAATCCACAGTGACGGAAATATGCGAGAACGGTGTAAGATATCTGATAGATGTGGAAAATGGGCAGAAAACAGGCTTTTTCCTGGACCAGAAGTATAACCGTGCCGCTGTGGCCCGGATTGCCAGTGGCAAGCGGGTATTGGACTGCTTTACCTATATCGGTTCCTTCGCCCTTAATGCAGCATTGGGCGGGGCAGAGCATGTGACCTGCGTGGATATCTCGCAGTCAGCCATTGACATGGCAAAAGCAAATGCCGTACGCAACGGGATTGACGGAAAAATGGATTTTTTGTGTGAGGACGTGTTTGACCTGCTGACAAAGCTGGCAGACCGGAAATGTCGGGACTATGACTATATCATCCTTGACCCGCCGGCTTTTACTAAATCCCGTAAGACGGTGCAGGACGCCGCCCGCGGATATAAAGAGATTAACCTCAAAGCCATGAAGCTGCTGCTCCGGGGCGGATACCTGGCCACGTGCAGTTGCAGCCACTTCATGACTGATGACTTATTCCGCAAAATACTGGCAAGCGCTGCAAGGGATGCTTCCGTATCTCTCAGGCAGATTGAAGCCCGCCAACAAGCCCCGGACCATCCCATCCTGTGGAACGTTCCGGAGACGTATTACCTTAAGTTTTATATCTTCCAGGTTGTATGACCTGTACTGCATCTTTACCCCATGTCATTTTCTTGATTAATACTTGCCTCGCATTATATGCTTTATCTGTCTTATGGCAGATTTCGAGATTATCTTGAGGACACCTGAAAGTCTATCAGCAAATTCCCCATTGAAGCTCTTTTTCAACTGTTGATACCTTTTACCTTCCAGCTTTTGCTTATACGTTTCCCACATATCCAGATATGGCCGCAAAGATACCGGATAATATACTTGTCTTTCGCTAATAAACTTCCTTACATAATTGTCACATTTTTTTACGTATAAAGGCTGGATCTCACATGCTTTATTGAAATAAGCAATAGCTGTGTCGATTTCCGCATTGAAAATTGACAGATAATATTCTCCTGTAACATAGAGTATTTCAGGGTCTTCACATACATACGCAGCATCAAGGATATAATCTTCAGCTAACTTGAAGTCGCCTTCAACTGCTGACAGAATACCCAGACACAACAATGCCTTACGTATCGGCAATGGTACGTCTATAGGTTTGCTTGAGTTTTGATGCGATTATTATTTTCGAGTTTAAATCTTCAAAGGATGAGAAATTACTGCCCGCTTTGAAAATTTGCAAAAACTTGTTTTTTGCTTCTGCATAATTCTTCTTTTCCATTAAACGGATCCCTTCCTCAAGTATAAGGTCCAACTCCTTGCCATAATAATCCATACTAATTAATCCTCCTTGTTTTAATTTCACTTTTTAAATTGTTGGAATTGAACTTGAGATATATGTTGTCTGAATGCCCTTCACCCCCACAGCAATTTGGCAAGTTTCTTTTTTATACCTTCGGGTCTAACCCATCCA
>JAAZDH010000228.1 GCA_012512865.1 Clostridiaceae bacterium
CCATCCATGGCTCGGGTGACGGCTCGCCGCATCCATGCGGCGAATTACGGATTTTTTCTGGCCTAAAGCATAACAATGCGTAAGTCTCGCTCAAATATTAGCCATAGGAAGTACTTTCGCCAGGGAGTAGGATCAGGAAGTAAGATTAATGTAGGCGGAATTTGGGATTTGGGAAAAAGGTGTTAAGGTTGTGGGATGGATAAGGGTGATGGGTTGGGATACCCATGCGGCGAATTAGGTGACATGGGGACGGGGGTTTTGTCACGGCAGGGGAACAGGGTGTTGTTATGGTGACACTAACCCCGTCCCCATGTCACGCCATGTCATGTATCACTTTATGAATAAAATTCCCGCTGGTTTGGCAAACTTTATAAAAAACAGCTGGTGGAAAGGGTCGATTTGTTGATGAATATAAACAAGGGGATAGCAATACTCTTTGTGTTTTTTACCTTGTTTGTTTTATTGGCTGCAAGGATGTTTCATTTACAGGCAAGGGAAGGCCGTGAGCTTTCCCGTGCTGCATCGGCACAAAGGATTACCAATATCGTGATAGAGAAAACGAGAGGAGATATACTGGACAGGAACGGGATTCCATTAACAAACAGGAGCCCGCGGTTTGTACTGGTGCTGAGACCTTCTACGCTGGCGGAAGACCAGGATTCCCTTAAAAATATTTCCGGTGTTCTTGGCATTAGCCTCCAGGAACTGGGAGAGAAGCTTAAAGAGGAAAAGCCGCTTGTAATGGAAATCAGCGAAGAAACGAAACACTCTATTGAAAGCATTAAAAATCCCGGTATTACAATTATTAATTCCTTTCAAAGGTATGATAGTGATTCCGTGGCAAGGCATGTCCTCGGTTATGTCGGCAAGGCTGACGGCAATGGTGAGGTAGGGATAGAAAGATCTTATAATAAAACCCTTTCCTGCAACAGCTGCATCATGCTTGGAATTATCACCGACGGCTGGAATAACATGCTGCCCGGCATGGGATACCGCTTGATAAATACGGGGAGAGACAGCAAGAAACTTAATGTGAAGCTTACAATAGATTATCACGTACAAAAAATCGTTGAGGATGTAATGGATAGAAATAATGTAAGAGGTGCTATTGTAGTCGAGGATGTAAACAGCGGCGATATTGTTGCCATGGCAAGCAAGCCTGATTTTGATCAGAATAATGTGATTCAATATTTAGACAGTTCCGGCAATGAATTGTTTAATAAGGCCGTGGCATCCTATAACCTTGGTTCAATATTTAAAATAATAGATGCCGCCGTGATGTTTGAAGTGAAAAACAGGTGGGAAGAACCCTATTTATGCACCGGTTCCATCTGGATAGGGGACAGGGAATTCAAGTGTTATTCATACAAGGATGGCGGACATGGTTTTGTGGATTTAAAGGGGGCCTTTTCCTTGTCCTGCAATACATACTTTATTAATGCGGCGCTTGGGATGGAACCTGCGAGCCTTATTGAAATGGCAGGCAGGTTTGGCCTTGGAAACTATACGGGGATAGGGGGCCAGGGCGTTGATGAATCCTCCGGTAATTTGCCCTCCATTGATGCATGGTTTTCAGGGGGAGACATTGCCAATATATCCATCGGCCAGGGTGAAATAATGGCCACCCCTTTGCAAGTGGCCGACCTGGTGGCAACAATTGCAAACGGGGGAGTAAAGAATAAAGTAAATATCGTGGATTCGATTGTTGATGAATTAGATAGAAAGGTTAAAAATATACGGCAAAAAAGCAGTAAAAGAATTATAAGCAAGGATGTTGCAAATAGAATAAAGGAATTGATGGAGTCGGTGGTGACCGAGGGTACCGGTACGATGATAGACCTGGAAGAGTACGGTGGCGCGGCGGGCAAGACGGGAAGCGCCGAGACGGGGCAATACGAGGGGGGTGAAAAAGTAGTACATGCTTGGTTTGCAGGGTATTTTCCCAGGAATAACCCGAGGTACTCGGTGGCGGTGCTTGTAGAAAACGGGAAAGTTGGCGGGAAAACGGCAGCACCCTTATTCCAGGAAATTGCCGGTGAGATCATGAAAAAAGGTTATTAATACAAGCACAAATAATCACGCTTCCTCATATATTAATAAAGGTGAGTACCGGGTTACACGGGGGGCTTTTTTGTTGCCTGGAGTTTTGCATGCACTGCTTGAATCTATCGGGAATACGTTCTTTTTCCTGGGGTATATATCCAATCCCAATTCTTTTCCGCAGCCTCTGACATACGAGGAGGAAATGAAATACCTGTCGGAATACAAGAGTGGCAATGAAGATGCAAGAAATATACTTATTGAAAGGAATTTAAGACTTGTTGCCCATATTGTCAAGAAATACGGCTCCTATGGTTATGACACCGAGGATTTAATTTCCATTGGTACCATAGGCTTGATAAAAGCCATATCAACTTTTAACAATGAAAAGGGAGCAAGGCTTGCAACATATGCCGCACGTTGCATTGAAAATGAAATACTTATGCAGATCAGGTCAAACAAGAAAATACAAAATGAAGTATATCTCCAGGATCCAATAGGTGTAGACAAGGAGGGGAACGAAATTGCCCTCATGGATGTTATTGAAAACAGTAATGAATTGGTATTTGATAAAGTGGAACTAAAAATGCAGGTTAAAAAATTATACAACCTGATGAAATCCGTATTGAAGGGAAGGGAAAAAACGGTACTGGAGTTAAGGTACGGCTTGTTGAACGGGGTGGGGAAAACGCAGAAAGAGATTGCAAAAACGCTGGGGATATCCCGCTCTTACGTATCAAGGATTGAAAAGAAGGCAATAAACAAGCTGAATAATGAACTGAAAGCGGAAATGGAAGGCTACTAGGGTGCAAAAAAATCCTTGATGGATTTATTTTTAAGAACTCCTGCCAAAACATTCTTTGATACAAGCACGATTATGGGTCCCAGGATAAGCCCGAATATGCCAAGAATTTTAAGACCCACGTACATGGCAATGAGGGTTGCCAGGGGGTGGAGCCCTATTTGCGTACCTATTATCTTTGGCTCGAGTAATTGCCTTACGGTAAGAGCAATGCCGTAAAGAACGATAAGAGAAACACCCAGCCTGATTTCCCCGTTGAAAAAGGAATATATTGCCCATGGGATGAGAAAACCTCCGGTCCCGACTATAGGCAGCGCATCAAGAATGCTTATGATGAATGCAAGGAGTAATGAGTATTTAATCCTGATTATTAAAAAGCCGGTGAACAATTCAATGAATGTTATTGCCATAATAATAAGCTGGGCTTTTACATAACCTAAAAATGCGGAAAACATGTCGCTAATTATTGATTTAACCTTGTTATTCCATTTTTCGGGGAACTGTGATGCAAAGAATTTGGATATTCTTTCCCTGTCACTGCTGATAAAATACGTGGCAAGTACGGTTATTATCAAAAACAGCAATGCTTCGGGTATGGATATGGCTGTGGTGTAAGCACCCCTTGTGATCTTGCTTACTATATTCGTAAGGTTTTTTGTAATGTCGGATATAGTATTGCTCAGGGTTACGGTTACTTCAGAAGGAAGCCACTCGATTATAGTGTTGGCTTTATTTATCCAGCAGGTTATAGTAGTATAAAGATTTGATATAATATCCGGAAGAATCATGGAAAATGATTTTATCTCGTGAATAAGTCTTATAACACCTAATGCAATTATTGTCCCAAAAGAAAATATAAAAAACAGCAATACTATGGGAGCTGCAACCTTTCTCGGAAGTTTTACTTTCCGCATGAGAAATCTTATGATTGGCTCAACTATCAATGAAATTATAAATGCAATAATAAAAGGCATGACATAAAAACTTAACTTGTAAAACAAGTAGATGCCTGCTATTGTTCCCATGATTGCAAGAATAGCAAGCCCGATTTTTATCATTTTTGCCCTTTTTATTTTATTGCGATCCAGCATGGTCTTTATTTTCACCTTTTCGAGCTTCAAAATCCAGTGATTTTTGTACTATTATGGCTTTGCCTGTTTTTTTGCCTGTTTTTATATTATAATATAACGATATGTATTACAAGAGAAATATTCTTGGCATTGTAAAAAAAATAAAATGTAACATAAAAATAAATGCCGCAAAATGGTTGATTAATAATTTTCTATGTGTTATACTACTTAGCGAAAAAAAACCACACACATGGTACGATTTTTGAGGTAGTGCCGGAATGCCCGGTCCCTCGGAAAGCTGAGTACCATGGAGGGAAAAACTATTAAGAAATAGGAGGAGTTATATGTCAATTATATCAATGAAACAGTTACTGGAAGCAGGAGTACATTTCGGGCATCAAACGAGAAGATGGAACCCCAAGATGGCCGAATATATTTTTACAGAGAGGAACGGCATTTATATCATTGATTTGCAAAAGACTGTAAAAAAGATAGAAGAGGCATATTATTTTGTCAGGGAAACGGCCATGAACGGGGAGGACATTCTTTTTGTAGGGACTAAAAAGCAGGCGCAGGATTCAATTAAGGAAGAGGCTTTAAGAGCAGGGCAGTATTATGTAAATGTCAGGTGGCTCGGAGGCATGCTTACAAACTTCAAGACCATAAGGAGCAGGGTAGACAGGTTGAACCAATTGATCGAAATGGAGAAGGAAGGCATCTTTGACGTTTTACCTAAAAAAGAGGTAATAAAATTAAGAGGCGAAATGGAAAGACTTGCAAAGCACCTGGTCGGGATAAAAGAAATGAGAAGACTGCCGGGAGCGTTATTTGTTGTCGATCCCAAAAAGGAAAGAATTGCCGTACTTGAAGCAAGAAAGCTGGGAATACCCATAGTTGCAATTGTAGATACAAACTGTGACCCTGACGAAATAGACTATGTAATTCCGGGCAATGATGATGCAATTAGGGCTATCAGGCTTATAGCCAGCAAGATTGCGGATGCCGTGATTGAAGGGAAGCAAGGTGAACAATTGGTGGACGCCGCCAGGGAGCAAGTCGGGGGAGAAGAACAGGCGAAATACGAAGAAGAAGCGGGATACGAAGAAGCTATTGAAGATGAGTTCCCGGAGTTTTCAAGCGAGGAAGAATTATTGCTTGAAGCGGGGGAGGAATCCGGGCAGGAGGAACGAGCAGTTGAATTGATAGAAATATATGAGACTCCCGGAGAGGACGACGTGATCGATGAAACGCATGAGGCCGGTGAAGAGCTTGAGATGGACGCGGCAGGCGAAGCCGGCGAAACCCTTGAGGCGGAAGCCGGCCCGGATGAAGCAAATGAAACCGGCGAAGCACCTGCAGCACAAGAAGCCGGCGAAGACC
>JAAZDH010000229.1 GCA_012512865.1 Clostridiaceae bacterium
CTTTATTAAAAAACAAGGCATACTTATTTTCTATATGCGTATTTGCCGGAGATTTGTTTTGTGCATCGGTCACAAGTTCGCCCGGGTCCTTGCCGGACTGGGAAACAAGAGGGTCATTTCCGGGTACGGGAACCGCCTTGTGCTGTAATATCCATGAAACTGTAAAAACACCCAGCAAAATGACGGTAAGGCAGGCAAAGACTGCAGCATATACGGCATACCGCTTGACCATAACCGGGCGATGCACAGGCATGGGCCCGGTGTTGCCGGTGTTGGCGGCACAAGACACGATTTTTTGGTGAAGCGCGCCGGGAACCGATATTCCATCCATGTAATCTTTATATGCTTTCATAGTTGTCTTATATGGTTTCATAGTTGTCCTCCTCCAAAACGGATTTAAGCTTTTGACGGGCACGGGTCAGGTGGCTCCTGACAGTAGATTCTTTTTGCCCAGTCAGCCTGGATATATCCTTTATAGAATAACCTTCATAATAAAACAAGTGGATAACGGTACGGTACTTGGAAGGCAAGGCCAAAACGTGCTCCAATAATTCATACTGCTCAGGTTCTGCCGCCGGGTATGAATCAAGAAGGGACTCTGTTCGCTTTCGCCAAGGGGAACGCAAACGGCTGTTGCAAAGGTTAATCGTTACCCTGGCAAGCCAAGCTTTCGCATGCTCTTCCGATTCAAATACGGGGGCTTTTTCATAAGCCCGCAAAAATACCTCCTGCACTACGTCCTCGGCATCCGGTATGCTTCGCGTAATTGCAAGTGCAGTACGATAAATCCTGTTTTCATGTTTTATTACGAATGCTTCAAAGCTTTCCGGCCGGCAGGTTTTAAATGCCATTAGCCTTATTACCCCCTTAATCCTACCAAGATTACCAATGTAACTAATCTTACCAATCTTGCAGCAGCCTTATTTCTTTACAACCTATATATCTTTACAATCTATATACCATTTAGACGGTAAAAAAGCTGCAAAGTATCCTAAAAATATTAAACTTATTTTATCAAAATAAAGAAATGCCCAGGATAAACAAATATCCTTGGCATATTTAGATAATGGCAATACCATCTTTTGACAAGACAAGGTATATTTTATTATAATAAAAGTAAAGTTATAATAAGAGTAAAGTTATAGTAAAAATAATGCGAAATAAAAGCAAGCAAAATAAAAGCAAAGGAATAAAGTAAAGGAATAAAGCAAAGGAATATAGTGAACTAATGAATGAATAAACAATAAATAATAAATTATATGAACGGTTAGTTTGGAGGTTTTTATCATGTGGTCATACATAATATCAGGCGTATTTTTTATCGCCCTGGGATTGGCTATTCACGTATTTAAATGGTATTTCCTTATCTCAGGCTATAACACCATGTCAAAAGAGAAAAAAGCAAATGTTGACGTAAAAAACCTTAGCCGCGTGGTTGGGATATATTTCTATGTCATCGGCGGTGTTGCGATCGCAATGGGCGTGTTGAACTCTTTAGGTTTTAAACAAGTCCTGGTGCCGGCCATTGTAATCTTTGGCATTTCGACTATTTACATGTTGATCAAGGCTAACAAGTATGGCAGGAGTGTTTCCAGCAAGGATGATGAAAGAGGAAAACTTCAAAAAGGGACTTGGGAGCGGATTAACTTGCGTACCATTATCAGCATCGTAGCAGTAATACTGGTTGTTGTATTGCTGTTTTTCTCAAGTCGGCCCACCAAGGTGACCCTTATTGATGGCGGCGTACAAATCCATGGAATGTACGGCGATACTTGTGCCTGGAATTCCATTAAGACTGTCAAGTTGTTGGAAGAATTGCCGACCATTGAGATAAGGACCAACGGTTCAGCACTTGGCCCATACTTAAAGGGGCATTTCAAGGTAAAGGAACTGGGCTCGGTGAAGTTGTTTGTTAATGCTCAAAAACCTCCTTTTATTTATCTTGAAACGGATAAGGGTATTTCCATCTTCAACGTGGAAAGCGAGGATAAAACACGGGAAATATTTGGTGAAATAATAAAAAAGATGGAATAATGATGGAATAAAAAACCGGAATAAAGCTGGGGACTGGCAAATAGCGCGGCGGAGGAGGAAAAACAGTTATGCAGAAAGCAATAAGATACAGCAGGATTATTGCATGGACGGGGATTATACTTAATGCTGTTCTTTTACTCGTTGTATTTGTCTTGTATAATGCATATTTTGATGCTTCATGGTATATGCCTGTTTTAAAAGTTCTTTCACCGGTATCAGTCATGGGAGAAGTTATGATGTACGGCGGGATTATCATCAAGGCAGTCCTTGAATATAAATCAGGGGTCAGGACCACCAGGCGGGACCTTGTAATCATACTTGCAGCAATTGTTATTGTGGTGGTTTATTATTTAATGAGATATGCCTGCTTAAGAGCTAATTAAAGTTATCCAGGTAATAAAACGTGCACGTGCAATTTAGATTCTTTTAGATTCTTTAGTTTAAACAGTTAATTTACGATTAATTTAATAAATCTTTCCTGTTCGTTCTTGCTTACTTCATTCTTAGCTCAGCCCAATACTCAAGGAAATCCAGGTATTTTTCCGCACCTGTCCCGTCCAATTCCGCAGTGAGCATTTCCGGGGTTGTATCAAAGTTTCCCTGGTCAATTCTTGAATAGAAATCGTAGAGGATATCCATCATAGCGTTTCGTATATCGCTTACTTTCTCGTACTCCTTGTCAATCCTGTCACTGGTTTCCTTGCTTAACTCGGGGTTGAGTCCCAACCTGGCCATTTCGTCGCGGACAGGCTTTACATTTTTAAAGGCTGCATCGATATAAAGCTGGTTAAAATTGTCGGGTAAAAAGGCGAAGTTTCTTTCATATCTCATGTCGGCAAAATAGGGGGCGCCAAGCCAGTTCGCAATGTAGTAATTCCTCTTGATTTCACTGGTGAAAGCTATTTTCCCGTCTTCCAGGATGTAATTCCTGTCTTTTATACCGTACATGAAAAGGTTGTATGCTTCCTGCGAGTAATGGAGCCATTCAATAAACATCAATACCCTTTCAGGATGCTTAGAATACTTGCTTACGCCAAGGAAGGAGTTTGATACTTCCAAGGTATGCGTGCTGTCCATGAATAAAGGGAAAACCACATATTCTTCCTGCAAATCGACAAGTGACAGGTTCCAGATCGAGTATTCCTTCATGTCACGTAATTCTGATGCAAGGTTCCCAAGGGAATACCTGTACTTTGAATATACTGAAGGATCCGAGACGATGCAGCCTTTTCCGGCCAAATCCTTTAAAAGCCGGTATGCCTGCCCGAACTCGTATGTTTTATCGATGCGGTAAAATGTTGGCTGCTTGTCATCCCACCTGGATGGAAACAATATATCAAACAAGCTGTAATATCCATTTCCTTTCATGTAGGCGTCAAAAAATTCCCTTGTATCTACATTATCCCGGAAGTATACCCTTTTCATTTTCCTTGACAGCTTTTAGGAAATCCGAGTAATCTTCCAATGTATCGATGCCACCCGGTGCATACTTGTCGACCAAGTCCTTCCGGGCAAGTACACAATACCTGCCGGGAGCTGCATCATTGTCCGGTATGCCGTAGATCCTTCCGCCTATCGAAGCCCTCCTCAATTTCTCAGCACCATAAGCGTTTGAGTTTAATTCACTATAGTAATTGGGAGCATAGTTCTTGAATATTCCTGTTATATCCAGCAGCAAGTCCTTCTCAAAGAAGCCGAAGGCATATACCGAGAATGCATCAACCTGCTCCCCAGCGTTGGCAAGCAATACAAGGTCCTTTTCGAAATCCATCAAGTTGCTTTTAGCTATATGTAAACGGGGAATAACGTTTATCGTACCGGCAAGTTCTGCGCTTACCTGGTCAAGCATGTTGTACACTTCCGCCGGGTACGAGTATTGAGTACCAAGGGTGGTGAAATAAAAGTGCAGTTCAACGGTTTCCAGTTTCTCGAATTCTAATAAGTCTTCCTCAACTTCATTGTTGAGACTGCCGCATGCCGCAAGCGCCAACACGAGCACGGTCATAACAGCCCACTTGCATTTTCTTCTCATAAAGCAGGATATGCTTTCTATGCGTTTCCTTAGCCTATCTTTTTTGCCAGCAATGACAATAGTTGTCTTAGCAAATGACGATACCATCCATTCGAATATGTTACCGAGCATGACTGCCGCTCCTTCCCAACCCTGTTATGTTTTTATTCCAACCTGGTTTCTGCCCCTTTTTCGTTGGTGACCAAGATTACTCCAACCATGTTGTGTTTTTTATCTTTACGCTTCGAGCTGACGGTTTCCTGCTGGTATGTTTCCTGGTGTTTTAATGCGTGCAATGATCATGTGTATATTGAAAAGGCCATGCATGCAAGGATGTTCCAGTGCTCACATTTGTTATTCATATTAATAGATTACACTTGTAATCTAAAATTGTCAAGATTTTCTTAGATTTTCTAGAAAAATAAAAAGAAGCGATAGGGGAAAATGACAAGACAGGCTGCAAGGAACGGTCTCCTCTTATTGTTCCATCCCCGGGAACTGTTAATGGTAATAAATCGTCGAAAAAATATTGTATAATATTGCAGAGAGGGGAAAAAGAGTGGGGAGATGAAGTTGATGCATATAAAAATAAACAAGTTAAATGTGCCTATTTTGATATTAATAATATTAATAAATGCTGCGCTGTTGCTTGTTTCGTGTTCACAATCAAGACAGGGTGTTTTAGGCGAAAATCAAGATATACCTGCAGGTATTCAGAATGCTGATAGTCATGATGAAGAAACTGAAAACTCAAAGGATCTCTATGATTATAATTTACTTTATACATACAAGAAAATTTCTTTGAGTGATTCTGATAAAATGCAAAAACTGGTGAGCCTATTGCAATATGCCAGGGAATTACAAGTAGACCAAATAATAGTTGTTGAGGGCGAAGAAAGCCTGAGGATTGATTATTTTCTGAACCTTTCTCCTGGCCAGCAGTATAAAGTGGACCATACGAAAATGATGGCAGATGTTGTAATACTCTTTGGGCTTATGGATAAGCTTATCGCGGTAGAATATAACCTTGTTCAAGGAGGTTACAGTTATGGCGGTGTTCCGATTACAAGAGAACAAGCGGAACATGTTATAGGTGCAAATATTGAGCTTTTATGCAAAACGGAAGAAGTTTTCTTATCGGAAATGCCGCAAATAATTGCTAATTTGGAGTGGGACCCGGATGTAATGGATACTATAACTTATGAACATGTAGTATCTTAATAATTTGTTGGTCTAAAGCAGCAGTAATGGTCTTTATTTTGTTGACTAATATTACGGTTAGTGATATAATTATTACACTAACCGTAACACTTTATACAGGAGGTAAAACATTGAGAGATAATGCAAGAAGCGGAGCACTAACGGAAGTCACTTTCTTCATACTGTTGGCCTTGTACACCCCAAGGCACGGATATAGCATTATGAAGTTCGTGGAGGAAAAAACGCGGGGGCGATTAATTTTGGGGGCGGGCTCGCTCTACGGTGCAATTAAAACCTTGGAGGAGAGGAACTGGATAAAGCCGGTTGATGATGGAAGCGGGAGGAAAAAAGAATATGTTGTTACCGGGATAGGCAAGGAAATTGCGGAAACGGAGCTGAAAAGGCTAAAAGAGTTAAGCAGTATAGCTGAAGAAATTATAGGGGGAGAAAGGTAATGAAGGAAAGAAAGACAATGAAAAAATGCTATCGTTTTTTTGGCGGCTTTCTGGATGCGCAGGAAAAATGGCTGAACCGGATGGCACAAAAGGGGTACCGGCTGGTCAGGGCAGGGAAAATATCCTACCATTTTGAAGAGTGCCAGCCCGGTGAATATCATTATGCTGTTGAGTTTGTGGGGCAACAGGGTTACAGGAGCGGGGAGGAGTACAAGCAGTTCTTGGAAGAACTTGGTTATAAGGTTTTTTATAAAAACATCAACCTCAATATTTCAGTAGGTAAAGTGAGATGGAGACCTTACGGCAAGGGCATGGGGCAAATATCCACCAGCCCCGGGAGCTACAACAGGGAATTGCTTATTGTAGAAAAGGAAAACGACGGTAAACCCTTTGAACTCCACAGTACAAATTTAGACAAAGCTAATTACTACAAACCATTAAGAAATGCATGGCTGACAATTGCTGCCTTGATCTTGGCTTTTATTGCTTGGGAGTATGTCGATAAGGGTTTTGTTTCAAGCAAGATAATTGTGTTGGGGATGGCTGGGGTACTGTGTTTTATACCAGTAATACGGTACCAGAAAAGAATTTCTTCTTTCATGCAATGTTCGAGAATCGAGGAATAGCTTAACACGGGAAGATAGACGTAATTACAATAATACATGGGTTGGGAGATGATAGACCATGAATCCTAAAATATATGAATATGAAGCCATTATTCAAAGAGTTCCCGGTATGGACGGTGCATATGTTGAATTCCCGTATGATGTGAAAGCAGAGTTCGGCAAAGGCAGGGTAAAAGTACACGCGACTTTTGATGGCGAGCCGTATGACGGGAGTATTGTTAATATGGGAGTGAAAAACGCTGATGGTTCCATGTGCTACATTTTAGGTCTGCGTAAGGATATACGTGCAAAAATTGGAAAACAGCCTGGTGACAAGGTTAAAGTTGTTATTTTTAAAAGAGAGGATTAAATGCATCTTTTTCTATATCTTCCTCATTTCTAATGATTTGCAAAACTTTTTCTACTGCCGATAAATTTGGGGTGGAATTTACTTTTTCATATATGCTTCATATAAGCTTCAAAAGAGCCTCATACAAGCTTAAATAAGCCCAATTTTTTTATGAAAAATTTCATAAAATACTATTGCATTTTTTATCAGGAAATTATATAATAAGATTGTAATCATTACATGTTTGTATATAATTTAAAGTAGAAATATTTACAGCTGAACAGGTGATAGATCAATGAAACCTACATTTGAAGATATTAAACAACAATTAAAGGCAAAGAATATCAGCCTCTCTTATCAAAGGCTGAAGATATTGGAATACCTTATTGAAAACCGCTGTCATCCTACCGTGGAGATGATTTTTGCCGGCCTTCATGATGAAATACCTACATTGTCAAAGACAACCATATACAACACCTTGCGTATATTGGAGGAAGCAGGCCTCGTAAAGGAAATTACTACCGAAGACAAGGAAGCCAGGTACGATATAGCGACTGAAACCCATGGACATTTTAAATGTGAATCCTGCGGGACGATATTTGATTTTTCCGTTGATATAGATTCTATAATCCCCGGGGATTTGAGCAGGTTTGTTATTAAGGATAAAAATATATATTTTAAAGGGCTTTGCCCAAGGTGTCTTTGATACCTTACTAAAAAATCAAATAGAAATAAAAAATGAAGTGAAGGAGGCAACTATATGGCAAAATATGTATGCTCGGTGTGCGGGTACGTATACGACGAAGCAGAGGGAAGTCCCGACGAAGGGATTGCCCCGGGAACGGCATGGGAGGATTTACCGGAGGATTGGGTTTGCCCGGTCTGCGGAGCCGAAAAAAGCGAATTTTACAAGGAAGAATAGACAGCTGACCAAGGCAGGGCTGCTGTACAGGATGAGATTGATACCCACGATGAGCCTGTTGCACAGGTTGAGACAGCTGCGCATGATTAACCTGCTGCCCGGGCAGAGCCTGCTGCAGCAGCGAGCCTGGTATTCCCCGGGAGAAGTACATAACATTTTCTAAACCTTTTTAAGAGAAATGAAAAGAAATATGGAGGGAGAATAGATGAGTGAAAGCAAAACCATTACTAACTTGATGGCTGGATTTGCCGGAGAATCGCAGGCCAACAGGAAGTACCTGGCCTATGCCAGGAAGGCTGAGAAAGAAGGGAAGATTAATGCTGCCAAATTGTTCAGGGCGGCGGCAGAGGCTGAAACCTTGCATGCATTGAGAGAACTTGAGGCTGCAGGAAAAATCGGCTCCACTGCCGATAACCTGAGAGATGCTATTGCAGGTGAAACATACGAATATGAGGATATGTATCCCCCGTTCATAAAGGAGGCGGAAGCCGAATGGAACAAGGATGCAGTGAAGGCATTTACCTTTGCCAAGAAGGCGGAAGAGGTTCATGCAAGGCTTTACAAGGAAGCCTTGGAGAACCTGGACCAAGCAGAGGAAATATTCTATTACCTGTGCCCGGTATGCGGGAATATTGAAAAATCTGTTCCCGAGAAATGCTTTATTTGCGGCACCCCTGGGGATAAGTTTATTAAATACTAGCATAATCCAGCATAATCGGGTAACCTGGTTATCTGGCTTACTGATTACCTGGTTATCTTGCTATTTGATTATCTTATTATCTGACTAACTGACTATTTAATTATATTATAATTTGTTAAATTGTAACCCATAATTTATTATAAATTTATAATTTATATCGTAACCTTATTTGAAAAAGTAACTTCCACCCCATATTTACAGGTAGCGGAAATAAGTTTTACAAATCATAGGAAATGAGAAGTGTGGAAGTTACTTTTTCAATTGACCTTATTTTTGTGATTATGTTTTAATGCCTGTTTTACGGATTCCTTGAAATCAAAAGTCATTTGTAAATTCTTATGCTTAACTCTCCTAATATGATTTATAACAGGTTCTGCACGCTCTATTCCTATGTTTTTCAACACCTATTACAGCACCTGGATATTTTAAAACTCTTCAATTCTTACAGCTTTTCCTGTCTCAAGAGACTTTTTTGCCGCAAGACCTATCAGAACAGGCTTTAAGCCGTCAATCCCGGTTACTTCCGGTTCTTTATCCTCAAGTATTGCATCAATAAAAGCTCTAATTTCCTCTATATACGATTCTTTGTATCTTTCAATGAAGAAATATTTTGGTTTTTCGCTGTAGACCCAGTCTTCACCGCTTATTTCTATTGTGTTTGGTTTATCATTTCCTGCTGTTATACACCCCTTGGAGCCAAATACTTCAACCCTTTGATCATAACCATATACAGCCTTCCTGCTATTATCTATTGTTCCGATAGCACCGTTCTTAAACTTTAAAGTGATGACCGCGGTGTCCACATCGCCATATTGTTTTATTGTGGGATCTATAAGAGTCTCTCCTACCGTGCATACTTCCGCAACCTCGCTTCCGGTCAGGTAACGGGCCATGTCAAAATCGTGGATTGTCATGTCGAGGAATAAACCGCCCGATACCTTAACATACTCTAGCGGAGGCGGTGCAGGATCCCTTGAAGTAATCCTCAATAAATGTATATCTCCTATTCTCCCATTTTTGACATGCTCCCTGACTTTCTTAAAATTGTGGTCAAATCTCCTGTTAAATCCCACTTGAAGCTTAACATTGGCCTTCTCTACGGCATCTAGTGCCTCCTTTATTCTTTCGACATCAAAATCTATCGGTTTCTCACAAAATATGTGTTTTCCTGCTTGTGCTGCTTCCATAATAAATTTTGAATGAGTATCGGTAGACGAGCAAATAAGGACAGCGTCTATTTCCTCGTCTTCAATAATCCTTGCGTGATCTTTATATACATTCTTTATGCCAAGACCATATGCCCATTTCTCAATATCATAGTTTATATTAATATCAGCAATGGATTTTAATTCTGCTTCCCTTATATTTGCCGCTATGTTTTCTGCATGGAGCTTACCAATACGTCCGGTTCCAATAATACCTACTTTCAGTTTCTTTTCAAGGTTTTTAGCTTTCAAGTAAACATACCCCCAATCCAACTAGTATTAGTTTGATTATCAGAGAAGTAAATTTTCTTTAGCTGCAATACTTTTTTCAATTGCAAGCAAATAATCAAGTCCCTTTTTTGCTGCAGTATCAGGGTCCGGATACGGGAGATACTCAAATGCGATATAACCCTCATACCCTATTTCTATTAAAGCATTTATAATACCTCTAAAACTAATATGTCCCTTTCCAGGATATCTCCGGTTGCTATCGGCAAAATGGACATGGCCTACATAGTTGCCATATTTCTTTATACTTTCCTCCATGTCAGCTTCTTCAATGTTCATATGAAATGTATCAATAAGGATTTTAAGCCTGGAACTATTTATACTACTTAGAAAATCAGCCATTTCTTCTATTGTATTGTGAAAATTGACTTCGTACCGGTTTATAGTTTCAAGATATATCGGCACATCCTTGTATTCTGCATAATCTGTCAATTCCAATATATTTTCTCTATAAACGGATAAATGCTTATTATAGTTGTCAAAATCAATTTTTCCTCTCATAGAACCAATAATAACGCCGCTATTAAGTTTTTCCGCCAAATCAATGTACCCTTTCAACCTTTCTATTGCCATCTTTCTTTTTTGCCAATTCAAGTCCGTAAGCGAGAGTCTATCTATAACATAGGACATACCCGTTCCTATTGTAGAAATAGTTATATTATTTTTAAAGCAATACTCATTAATTTTGTCTATTTCAATTTCGTCAGGCCGCCGTATATGAATTTCTACAGCATCAAAACCGTAGTTTTTGCTTTTAATAATACTCGAGCATAAATCTCCTTTAAAAAGTATCGGTGAGGTACCCGGTGCTCTTATCGCAGCTGTAGAACTATATTTCAATGCAAAGCCTGCCATCGCATTCAACTCCATTATCTTATCTATATAGTAATGTTATATCTATAATGTAATATTACAGTTTAGTAAATACCCCCATTGAAGGCAATTCATATACTGATTTCCAGCCTTCACTAAAAGGTTCTTTGAGGAAAGGTTCCATCTCTTTTGCAGTACGCAACGTGGTCTTTTCAACGGGCGGTACGGTCCCGGGAGGAAAAGCTTCTAAAATCTGGTCATTGACAAGCGTCAGGTATTTAAGTATTGCCGCAATAGGCCGTTTCGCTTTTCTTGCGCTGGCAAGGGAAGGCTTTCCCACAACCCCTTGGGGTGTTGCAGCACGTTCTATGGCAGCATGGCCCTCTCCCTCCGACCACCTGTGGGGCCGCCTGAAAGGTTCCACCGATTTATCAAAATGCCCATCCGGAAGGAAAGATTCCCCTTCCGCATCTTGCACCACGCTCATATCAACCATGTCCTTGAAAAGAAGCAAGGCAACCGAAGTCTCAGCCTCGTCGGCATGCACAAAATGCGTTTCCAGGCTGTCATTCCTGCCCGCAGGATAGAAAAACTCACGCACGGCCCTGTGCCAATCCAGCACCTGGAATATACCAGGCAAATGATACCTTTTCATAAATTCCTGTATCGCGGATTCAAGCATCCACAGGTGTCCATGGTTATTAATCATGATAATTTTCCTGAATCCATCATTCCATAAACCCAGCATCGTATAAATCAATGTCTCCTTGACAACCTCTTCCGGCATAACAATTGTTCCCGGCATACCAAGATGGTGATACGGATGTCCCCCGTAGTTAAGGGGCGGAAATGCAAGGCTAACTTCTCTTCCCTGTTTTGCAGTATATCTTCGCACACCCTCCAGTATCTGTGTTACCATGAATGTATCAAGCCCGCTGTTTGCATGCAAACCATGGTTTTCCGTGCAGCCTACCGGTACAAAAACAATATCATTCTTTTTCCTTTTTTCTATGACTTTATACCTTGGAGTATTTTGTATATATGTACCTGCTTTTCCAAGTTCAGATTCCGAAGGTATCTCGTACTCTTTCAGTATTTCATCGATTTCCTCTTCAGACGCATCCCAAATTTGCTTTTTAAGCCTGCCCACGGAATTATCTTCAAAAATTATTGCGGGATTATCGGTAAGAAGCCATTTCTTATCTTTTTCACTCATTTTATTCTCCCCCCATTTAATTTTCCTCTCCATTTAATCCAGTTAACTTTTCCAAATTAAGTAACTCTCCTAAATTAGTAACTTGTTATCTTCTTTTTTCCCTTTGCACTTCTTTTTTGCATTACACGAGTAATCTTTTTTACATTACACAAGTAATCTTGCATTCTTTCCTGTCTGTCCTCAAAGCTATAATATTTTCAGGTACCTCGTCCAGGGATATTTTCCTGGTTATCATCTTTGTCATGTCCATGCCAGCGCCCATGCATTCAATTACCCTAAAGAAAGTGCCATGCCCCGAATGTCCTTGGGCTCCTATAATTCTTGCCCTCC
>JAAZDH010000030.1 GCA_012512865.1 Clostridiaceae bacterium
ATTCTGTGTATAATTCATATTGGACGCCTCCTGTATTTTTGATTTGTGGTTACAGAACGAACGCACACTTCAAATTTTACAGTCAGGCATCTATTTTTTCAAAGGTCATTTTGTTTCTTTATAGGAATGCTCCTATTTAATTATATATTAGCATGTTTTTTATTCCCATTTCATTACATTTCCATCGCCAGGAATTACTATCTGTTTGTAATCCAATCATTTACTTGCAATCTATATATCACATTGATACACCATTCATATAATTCTTGCCGCGGCATACTTTGAAAATGCCGTAACCCTCCTGCTGGAAAGGGATACCACACCGCGAATAATCTCCGGCAGAAAACCGTTATACTTCACCTCGAGAATATATATCCCCGGGATTGGTACAAGGACAGTCCCGGCCCTTAAAAAACCATGGATGTTTTGACTTGTGCGGATATCGTGGTCCAGGGTTATCCGCACGTTCCCCGCCGGGTAAACATAAGCTTCACGCCAATAATCCACGATATTTTTGGGTCTGAGCTGCTGGAAGCGCATTTTCGTGTAAAGCTCCATGCACAAATCATTTTCCTTTTCTTTAAGCACGGCAAAATCACCATCAAGTAACCGCCTGCACTCCTCTTCTGATATGGTGGTACTTTCTTTGTAACTAATGCCGTTTTTCTTGCTCTTTTTCTCAAGGCGGATAAGGGATGTATCATTGTTATAAAGGCGCAGGCGGAATTTCTCGCGCCCATTTACACCGTTTATCTTCTCCATCAACGCTTTATCGTTGTAGTTGTCAAAATAAAGGCTCTTGACCCGGTAACCCTTTCCATCGACGGAGTTTTCATCAGACCTGGCCACAAGCGGAAGCCTTGACTTAAGTTCCACTACATCCGCGTAGTTTATATAATGCTTTAACTCGTACCTGCCATGGGGCTTGCCCATCTTCTCCCCTCCCTTGCTTCGGTATGTCTCTTCAGGAAGACTTACAGGATGAATCCCCTAAAGCTTCCATCACGACTTCACATTAAATATATACCATCATAAACTAAAAACCTGAAGTCCAATTGTATGTTATCTGAACTTTATCTGAAGATTTCAGAAAATAAAGTAATAAATGAGTTATGTCGTCTTAAAATAATCGAGAAAAAGAGCAACCTTTCGATCGCCCTTTTCAAACTTAATGCATATTTTTAAACTTAGGCATATTTTTAAACTCAATGCATAGCACGTGATAAATATCTAAATACCTATTGTTCGGCATGTAATCATTTTAACCGTCTTCTTTCTTCTATTATCTCTTTATGCCTTATAATTTATTACTTATTATTATTTCTTTGCGTCTTATGTTAACGTCTTCTGCTACCTCTCCCTGGGAACCACGATTTCCAAATCACTCAGCGGGAATGAGCAGCAGGGATAAATATACCCGTATTGCTTGTCTGCAAACCTCCTGCCGTCCACGTGTTCCGGGACGAAAACATCGCCGCTTATCAGCAGTGACCTGCACACGCCGCATGCCCCGCTCCTGCACCTTGCTGGGG
>JAAZDH010000230.1 GCA_012512865.1 Clostridiaceae bacterium
ATTTTTTCGCCAGCCATAAGCATTACTATCCGTAGCTGAAGCGACCATATTAGCCGTGGAAGTCATCACGCCATCTCCTTAAACATTGCAATAGGTTTCTGAAGCGATCATATTAGCCCAGGAAGTCGTTTTGCCTAAATTTTCTTTAAATTAATTAAATACACACGTAACTTCGATTCCAATTAACCTCAAGTTCCATCCTTCCATGAAGATAAATACTCTTCCTGCTTTGGAGTAAGTATATCAATTTCCATGCCCATCGACAAAAGTTTAAGCCTTGCTATCTCTTTATCAATATCTTCGGGGAGTACATAAACCCTGTTCTCCAATTTGCCGGCATTTTTTACGATATATTCCGCGCCAAGGGCCTGGTTGGCAAAACTCATGTCCATAACTGCAGCGGGATGCCCCTCAGCGGCGGAAAGATTTAAAAGCCTGCCTTCTGCCAGGAGGTATAAGCGTTTTCCATCAGCCATCGTATATTCGTCCACGTATTCCCTTATTCTTCTTTTTGAAACGGATAACCTCTCCAGGGCCCCAATATTCACCTCGTTGTTGAAGTGCCCTGAATTTGCAAAAATTGCCCCGTCCCTTGCCATCGCGAAATGTTTTTCATCCACAACATCGACGTTGCCCGTCACAGTAACAACTATGTCGGCAAAAGGCATTGCCTGCTCCAGCTTCATTACCCTGAAGCCATCCATGACAGCCTCTATAGCTTTTACCGGGTCAACTTCCGTAACAATTACATTTGCCCCCATGCCCCTTGCTCTCATGGCAACTCCCCTGCCGCACCATCCGTACCCGCAGACAACAAAGTTCTTCCCGCACATGAGTACGTTTGTCGCCCTTAAAAGCCCGTCAATTGTACTTTGCCCTGTTCCATAGCGATTGTCGAAGAGGTGCTTGGTTGCGGATTCATTAACAGCTATCACGGGAAATCCCAGTACATTATCCTTCTCCATGCTTCTCAACCTGATAACTCCCGTCGTTGTCTCCTCGGTGCCTCCCATCACCTTGGGCAGGAATGTATCCTTATAGTCCCTGTGAAGCAGCCCGACGAGATCCGCCCCATCATCCTGCGTAATATTGGGGCCATGTTCTATTGCCGCAACCAGGTGCTTGTAATAGGTGTCCCTGTCCTCACCCTTTATGGCAAATACCGGTATGCCGTAATCCGCAACAAGGGATGCAGCCACATCATCCTGCGTAGAAAGGGGATTTGAAGCGCACAGCACCACGTCAGCGCCACCCTGTTTCAGGGTTATCACAAGATTTGCGGTTTCTGTCGTTACGTGCAGGCAGCACGATATTTTCCTCTTTTCAAGGGGCCTTTCCCTGGCAAACCTCTCTCTAATCAGCCTCAATACCGGCATCTGGCGTTCCGCCCACTCTATCCTCAATTTGCCCTCAGCCGCCAGGGATATATCTTTAATATCGTATTTCATTGCATTTTTTCCTCCTCTTTATTGCATATTATTTTACTGTTTACCTTTGCTTCACCATTTCCTCCTTTGCATCTTTTTGAACCCTTCATGTTATCCCTTTACACTTTTGCATTAGGTACTCTTTGCATCAGGTATCCCTCGTATTAAAACAAGGATACTTTTTTCCCTCATTTTATATTTTACAGTATTATTCATACAAATTCCTCTTTTTTATAATTACATAGCTATATTTTAATTATTTTTGCTGTATAACCAAACAAAAATACCCGCTTTAATTATTTGCCTTGCCTGTTGCAAGATACATAATAAAGCGGGTTTTCCTGCAATTGCTATAATTGTTATCCTGGTAAATGTTATGCAAAAGCTATGCATCAACCTTGGGCAGTTTCGTGATGCATTCCTTTGCTTTCTCCTCTGAATAGTCCACATCCTCCATCTTACCGCTGAAGTAATAATCGTATGCTGTCATGTCAAAGTAGCCATGCCCGCTTAAATTGAAAAGTATAACCTTTTCTTCTCCAGCTTCCTTTGCCTTTAAAGCCTCGTCTATTGCCGCCCTTATGGCATGTGAAGATTCGGGTGCAGGGACTATTCCTTCCGTCCTTGCAAACATTACGGCAGCTTCGAAAACAGCTTTTTGCCCGTATGCCAGGGCTTCAATAAATCCGTCATGGTATAGCTGGCTTACTATCGGCGATGCTCCATGGTATCGCAATCCACCCGCATGTATACCCTCAGGGATAAAATCATGGCCAAGGGTGTACATTCTTGCAATGGGAGCCATTTGGGCCGTATCACCATAATCAAATGCAAAAACCCCCTTTGTGAATGTCGGGCATGCAGCTGGTTCCACGGCTATCGCCCTTACATTTTTGCCGTTAAATTTGTCCGCCAGGAAGGGGAAAGCCAGGCCTGCAAAGTTGCTTCCTCCTCCGCAGCAGGCAATAACCACATCAGGGTACTCATCGATCACTTCCAGCTGTTTCTTTGCTTCCAGCCCTATTATGGTCTGGTGCATGCAAACATGGTTCAATACGCTTCCCAATGAATAATTCGTATCGTCATGGGTTGCGGCGTCCTCCACCGCCTCGCTGATGGCAATCCCAAGGCTCCCCGTGGAATCCGGGTCCTTGGCTAATATAGCCCTGCCGCTGTTTGTAAGATTGCTTGGGCTTGGAATGACTTCTGCGCCGAAGGTTTGCATCAAAGAACGCCTGTACGGCTTTTGATGGTAACTTACCTTAACCATGTATACGGTACATTCCATCCCGAAATAGTTACATGCAAGGCTTAAGGCGCTTCCCCATTGCCCGGCCCCTGTTTCCGTGGAAAGCCTTTTTATCCCGGAAACCTTGTTGTAATACGCCTGCGGTACGGCCGTATTCAGTTTATGGCTGCCTGTTGAATTTACACCTTCATACTTGTAATAAATTCTCGCCGGGGTATCCAGCTTCTTTTCAAGGCCCTTTGCCCTGTAAAGCGGGGACGGCCTCCACTGGGCATACATTTCCCTCACTTCTCCGGGAATGTCAACCCACCTTTCGGTTGAAACTTCCTGCATTATCAGTTCCATGGGAAATATTGCTGACAATTCGTCCGGTGTTGCGATTTTTCCCGTCCGGGGACTGTAATAAGGTGCGGGCTTGTTTGGCATATCAGCCAGGATGTTGTACCACTGCCTTGGAATATCGCAGTCATTCAAAAGGACTTTTGTAACATTGTTCTTACTCATCTTTCTCATCTCTCCTTTTCTCTTCTCATCTCGCCTTATCTAATCCAACGAGAAATTAAATTTCTTAAATTTTATCAAAAATTTAATACCGCGTCAATAACTGCGTCAATAATTTTTTTGAAGGTCATCAAGGACAGGCTTAAGCCCTATTGGTGTTACCGTATTATCAGCCAATTTATTAATTATGCTGTCTACCTTGCCGGCACAATTGCAAAAATTGAGAATACTATTTTCTTCCAGGCATTCATCATTTATTTTTTTTACAACACTGATTCCATATTTCATTTTTACACCGGGCTCAACCTCATCCTTATAGTTCTCATCACTTTCAACCAGGTAGTATTCTAACTCCAGGGGATTTTCAAGAACAAAATCATTTGCTTCCTTTAATACCAGTTTCCTCTTAAGATATTTTGTAAACAATTTGTTATCCCTCCTAACATTGTGTTTATTTTTGTATATTATATAATATATTGTAAAATTTAGCAATATTATATTACTTTATTTATGCATTGCCTTTTTTTACCCTAAACCAGTACAATTTAACCTTTGATGTTTGTCTCTGGCTAAACAGGCCTAATCGCCACTTGGGTTAGTATCCGGCATTTTATATCCATACCTCTCAATTCTTAGTTCAACCCCATTTCCAGCTGCATAAATCCTGCATTCCTGCAACAATTCTTCTATTTCATTCCTTATTGGATTTCCAGGTATTACAAGGAGCACCTGTTTTGTTTTAATATCCCCTTGTCTTATTACAATGCCCCTTTTCCCCCAAGGTTTTTCCTGGCCGTTGTATGCTGCAAGTTCATTTATATATTCATGTATCTTTTTTTGGGCAAATACCGCATCCTGGTATGACTTGCTGGTCAGGTCCATGCTTTTAATCATGACGGCAACGCCCTGGCTAAATTTTGCTATTACGGGAAAATTGAGAGGAAGATTGGCCCCAAATATCGCCCTTATTTTTTTCCCCCTGGTGAAGTTGTCCAAGGACCATATGTCTTCTTCATTTCTGGTGTTTTCATCCCCGTAAAGCCATGCCCTGGCGCAAGCCCTGTTGACAAGGCATAAGGGATAAAATATTTTAACGGGAGCCGGTATATCTACTCTATACTTCACCATAAGATCAATATCATTGTTTTCATTTTCAAAAAAGCCGGACATGCTCATATCCAGGCCATCCATGCTATCAATAATGTTTAGATTTCTCAATACCTTGTCGGCATCTTGCATTTTATCGCTCACCAGGTATTTTTTCATGATTATTTTTGCCAGCCCGGAGCACAGCTTTTCCAAGTCGTCCTCGTACATCCCTTTCATAAAGAAATAAAGCTCTTCCCTGGATTCTTCCGGAACAGGCAGTAGTTTGTTCATCTCTTCATCAAGCATTGCCAGCAGCTTGTCCCCGGTCTCTTCCAGGAGCCCGTCAAGCCCGCTTGCATGGTATATATAACTCAACTGGGATAATTCGTTGGCAGTTTGGTTCAAGGCATGCTGGATTATCTCGTGGGTATAAATTACCTTAAGGGAATATACCAGTGTTATAACTACGCAAAGAAAAAAGGGAAGGGCTACAGCTGCCTCGATTACGACTGAACCGGCGGTATTTTTTATCTTTCCCGCTATTCTGCCCGCCAATGCCCTATTCGTTAATGTAGCGTTTGAAAATGCCCCTCTCGTTAATATCTTGCTTGTTAATACCCGTCTCGTTGTAACCCTGCTTGCAGATTCCTTTCCTATCAATGTCCTGCTTGTTACCCCGGGCGATTTTTTCATTATACCACGTACTGCCGCGAATGCTGCCATGTGTTCCTGTCCACCCCCTGTAAATAGCTGGCTAACATGTATCCATATCCATACATCATTCCATACATCATTATCTATGTATCATAATCCAAGTATCATGGGTTGCGCCATCGTACTTATAGTCATTGTTTTCTATACTTAAGGCAATCGCATACTTGCATTTTTCTTATTCATACAAGCTGTTTCTTCCGCTTTTTCCAATCAACGCGGCTTTTTCATACTTCTCTCTTGTCCGAATGAAAATCAATACATCTCATATAGTACAACCCTGAAAAAGTGCCTTCCGTCAATTGTTCTGGCATTCCAGGGCATAAATTTTCCTGTCAAGAACAGGTATTTCATTGATATCACCGTTTCAACCCTTATGCCGGCATACGAATTTTCAATTTTGAACCCGGGTCTTGCTTTTCCCACGTTTATTTCGATTATGTCCAGCATTCTTCCTAGTATCTCTTCAGTATTGCCAAGCAACAAAAACAACCTAAGGTAATCCCTGTAACTTAAACTGAGCAAACGTTCATCCGAGCCTTCACCAGGCTTGCTTCCGTCAATGGCATCACCAGCTTCATGCCAGGTATTGGCTGAAAGCTGTTTCAAGGCTTCCCCCGTGCCTGATAATTGTTCAATGGTCTCTCCTGCCCCTGCCTTAAGTTCCAAGTCCAGTTTCCAATCTTTTTTTGTTTTATATAAAGGCACACTTTTACCCTGTAATAGTTCTTCTAGATCAAGAATGGCTTCACCCATGCCCCAGGCACACATTAAAAGGTTTTTCACTATCGGTATTCCCGCCCCGCCGGTCAGCCATCCTGCCAGCGCCGATGCCATAAGGGCAGCCTGTCTGTTTTTTTCCGCATCCATGTAAACATGCAGTGTATTTAATACAAACCTTATTAAAAGTACCTGGCATTTTGTTTTTAATATGTTGATATTTTCTGATGGGCTCCCATGAAGTATATATTCCACCTCTGCATTGAAAAAAGATTCCCTTGCTCCCCTTGCTTTTCCGCTGCCTGCACCCCCAACTGCAAAATTCCCGGTTTCCAAGTGGTTTCTAAACATTTCAAGTATGTACTCATTTATATAAATCTTATCCCTTATGTTATCCAATTCCCCTGAAAACATCTTTCCGATTGCGGTAATGAAGTTTATTGCTTCTTTTGAAAAATCAACGGATGTTTTTGAAAACCCGATTTTATTCTCCAATTCCCCGATCTTTTCGCTGTACCTGGCAAGGTCAGCTGCATTTCCGGGATACTCCCCTTTATCCTCGTAATAGGTCACGCCTTCGATTTCCTCGGGAAGATTCACTTTTTCGATTTTTTTGTTGGAAGGAAGCTCGGAAATATTGATGCCGGCATCCCTCATATCGATATCTTCTTTTTTTTCATTTTTTATAAGATTCCTGGCAATATCCTCGATTATTTTTCTTGGGTCATCAGCTTTTCCCGGGTCTTCATGTTCATATCCACTGCCGGCAGAATCCCAACCGTCTCCCGGGCTACGACTATACGCAGCATTACCAAGTATCGTGCCATAATCCAACTTTTTATATTCCCGGTTTACACTGGTTAAACTTTCATACACCCAATCCCATGTTAATTCCCGCATATTTCCTCTTTCTATTGCCGTTTCCACTTCATCCAGGGCCTTTTCCGCTTCTTCGAGGGCCCTTATGTTATTTTCCAGGTCGGAAATCATCCTTTTTACATCCTCTTCCCGGGGAACAAGCACGCTCAATTCCTCAACTTCTCCTAATAACATCCTCTTAAAATCCTGCCCGGGAAATATCGAGTAACCCGTGATGCCACCATCTGCGCCAATATCCATGCCACCACCAATACCAGGGTTGATACCATTGCTAATGCCAATGATAATATCATCGTTCATGCCAGCATTAATGCCAGCATCGTTATCGCCAGCTATACCAATTATTACAAGCCTTTCTTCCAGGAATTGTTCCAGTTCTTTCATCTTTAAATTTATCGTGCTGCACAGTTCAAGCATCTTGTTGGCATTTTCAACAGCTTCCATGTTAGGTTGGATAAAACGCCTCGTTTCTTTCTCTTTTAGTTCATCACGTACCTTAATTATTTCTTCCCTAAGTATCTTTTTCTTTTCATCAATAAGCTGCCTCTCTTCCCCGGGGAATTGCTGCCCCTCCTCGAGAAACTGTTTTTCTTCAACAACTTGCCCCTCTTCATCGCACACCTGTACCAGGTTTTTATATTTTTCCACCAGGTCTGCACACCTTGCTGCAAGCATGTCCCTTGTCCCGTTTTTATTGAAATCGTTTACGCATTCTCCTGTATACACCCCATTTCCAATAGCGCTGCTAATATTTGTCATCAACCCTAGTTGTACACTATCCAAATTTCCCATGCTTTCGTCTATTTCGGTCTTTTTCCCGTATGCTTCCGCCACTGTGCCAATCTCCCTGAAAAACCCGATTTTTTTTAACAGGTTCCCAATTATTTTCTCGGGAACCCGGTATTTCAAATACTCAAGCGCTTGCCTTCTTGCTGTTTCCCTACCGACAAGGCTTAAAATTGGTGTAACCTTGACTTCTTCCACCCTGAACCCGTATAAATCAATGAAATTTTCACCATTGCCGCCATGAACCGTTTCGTCGTAGCTGCTTGGGCAGTTACTTGACAGGTTTATGCCAATATAGCGTTTTATATCTTCCTCGATTTTTGCCGTATCAGGTTCGCCCATTGCAAAAAGCCCGTAATCATTCTTAAGCCTGCTGTTATACAATGCAAGGGCTGATCTTGCAGCATTCTCCACGCTTCTTTTTACATGGGCTTCGCCGGTCCTTATCCTTGCCGCGTCGATAAGAATCCCGCACAAGACAATCAGCGACAAAAAAACGATAGTTAAAAAAATCGACACTTGGCCCTTATTGCCATGCAATACCGGAAATTCGCCAATGACAACGGGTCTTCTTGCTGGTCTCCTGAAAATATCCTTGGTAATGTGTTTTTCGTTGAGGGCGCATTCTTTCATTTTTATAATGCTTTTCACCCGGCTTCTCATATCTCCTTTTATTTTTTTCATTTAGTCTTACATATCGCGCCAACTCCGTGCATGCTTCTCTAATTTCTTGCACGGTCTTCCAATTCTTTTATCTTGCTTATGAAATTGTTTACCCATTGGAAAGAATCCATGATATCTCCGGCTGCTTCCACCAGGAAATCGATGCTCCGTATGAATTCAGCAGGTTCCACAACAACCGCCCTGGCAAACGATATTTCTCCTTGTGTTCCATGTCTTGCCTTTACCAGCAATGTTTTAAAGAGGATACTGTCTTTTACTTCCACCATTGCTGTTATATCACCTGGTTCCGTTATATTTTCCAGGGTACTTAATATTTTCCCAGTATTTATATCCCTATTTATAACATTCCAAGTACATGCCCCCCCCTGGGCAGCTAAATCAACCGCTGCCTGCATTAATACTGCCTTGTAAAACCGCCCGGAAGCAAAAATGAGAAAGATAATACATAATAAAACTATGGGAATTATAACCATGGCTTCCATGGTAAAGCTGCCTTTTTTGTTAAAAAACATGCCTTTATTTATACCCATGTAATTATTTAACATGTCTTTATTTATATACATGTCTTTCCCGTTACTAAACCTTGACGGAATTATAGGGTACTTGATAATTTCTTCATTTGTATTTATATACATGTCTCCCCTGTTATTCATAGTGACGGACTACCTATATTACCCCCTTTCAAAACACCGGTAATAATTCCTCCTTTACTTTGCTTAATCCAGGTTCAAGTTTTCATATCCAATTTCAATATAACTGTTTGAATAACATAATTGTCCATATATTCTATTTTTATCCATTAGTAACAATATACCACATATTATCAATTAATAAAATATATTCCATATATTTGTAATTAAATTGTAATATTTAGACAATATTTGTCACTTTTTTTAGATTCCTGGAGAAATGCCTTGTTGAAAAGCACTCTTTATGCGAAAAAGGTTTCTTGTTGCAAAAACTATCTAAAAAACTATTTAAAAAAACTATTTATTATAAAAAATGCTTGTTGTGAATGAATTTGTTCATTGTGAAATACTATGAAGGGCTTGTTTATCCTAAAAGGTTCATTACAAGTCCACCTTGAAATACCTGTATAAGCCTGTTAATTTATTTCTTTTACTATAATCAAAGAGCACCATTGTCCTCTTTCTTGATATGGTGAAATACTTGGAATTATTGCTTGTGCCATCTTTTAAATAATCATTTGAATCACTATTAAAGCCGGCTTTTACACCATCCATCAAATTAACTTGCCGGTATAACATGCCTGCATACTCCATTACATCATGGTCAAAAACCTCAATCCTTACATCCCTCAAAATCTTTTTTATTACAACATCCTCTCTTTCCGGGAAATACTTCAGCTTGTTTTGCGCATTCTTTAAAAATGCCGCTAGTTTTTCCTCGAGCTCACGCTCGATTTTTCGTGTTGTATGCCGTGTAATTTTCTCAGGCAGGCTTCCCGAGTTGTTCGTTGAGAGAAAATCAAATTTCAAAAGCTCGTTTATAAAATATTGCTCGCCGGATGGTGCCAGACTCTCCACAAAGTCATAAAATACCGTGTAGAGCTCCTTGACCGGCATTGCCCTGTCAAGGTGGCCGGCATTAAGATTATACAAGTAAAATTCCCTGTAAAATTGAAAAGCCGTATCAAAATACCTGCCTATTACAAAATCCAGGGTATTTATGAACCTGCCTGAATTATAGTATCTTTCGAATATTTCCTCGATTCCTTTAAATTCGACCATTTCATCAAAACTCATGTACTTGTTGCACAGTACTTCGTACGGGGGGTAATCCCTGTACCTGTAATCGTGCATTTCCGCCCGTTGCCTGATTTGGGAGCCCTTCAGCATTTTAAGAAATCCCAGCTGCAATTTATGGGGTTTAAGCCCGTATACCTTGTTGAAAGAATCCTGCAATGAACCGTAATCTTCAAAAGGAAGACCTGCTATCAAATCCAGGTGCAGGTGCATGTTTCCCATGGACTTTAGCCTGTCAACGTTTTTAAATATTTTCTGCAAATCCGTTTTCCTGTTTATCGCCCCGAGAGTTTTTTCATTGACGGACTGCACGCCGATTTCAAATTGTATAAGTCCTTCATCGGCCTTAGCCAGGATTTCCAGCATCTCATCGTCAAACAGGTCCCCGGCTGCCTCAAAATGAAAACATGGCTTGCAAGCCTGCTTGCTGGCCTGTATTATGTGCCTTATTATCTCCTTTGCCCGTTTTCTGTTTGCATTAAACGTCCTGTCCACGAATTTAACCTGGTGCACCCCTGCATCGATCAGCTTGCATATATCGCTTTTTACCCTGTCCAGGGAAAAATACCTGACGCCTTCAAATGTCGAAGAAATACAATAGGAGCAAGAAAAGGGGCATCCCCTGGAGGCCTCGTAATATACAATCCTGTTGCCCAATGAATCCAGCATCTCCCCGGTATAAGGCGTGGGTATGGAATCCAGGTCCTCCACGATGCAATATTTGCCATCATATATTATTTCTCCATTGCCATCCCTGTAACACAACCCCTCGATGCCGTCAAGGGGATTGTCGCGCACACGCGGCATCGCCCGGGCCCCTGTCCGCCCCCAGCCATGTCTTTGCAAGGCTTCAAGCAGCTTGCCAAAACTGTTTTCTCCTTCCCCGCATATGATAAAATCAACGAAACCGTTGTCAATCATCAGCTCCCGGGAGTCAAAGGAAACTTCCGGGCCTCCCAGTATTACAGGGGCATCCGGCAGAACCTTCTTTAAACTAGAGGCCAATCTTAATACACGGGTTATATTCCATATATAGCATGAAAACGCCAGGCAATCGGGCTTTTCCATGAAAACCTTGGACAATATCCACTCAATATTGTCATTGATGGTAAACTCCAATACTTTAATCTTCCCGCCCCGCTCCCCTGCCGAATACTTCAGGTACCAGGGGACAAGAGAAGAATGTATATATTTTGAGTTTAGCGCAATGATTACCGTTTTCATGGCCCGTTTATCACTCTTTTTATAAACTCTTTTTTATAACCATGGCTGTTTTTTATTTATACCATGCAGGTTTTGCTCGTGTCAAGCCAATTTTTGGTTTTGTTTCTACCTGTATTTGCTTTAATCTATATTTGTTTCAAGGCATTATCGATATCCCCTATTATTTCCTCTGCGCTGCTCAAACCAACGGATACCCGTACCAGTCCTTTCGGGACCCCGATTTCTTTCGATGTCTTGTCGCTTATCCCAACCCCGGGTGTATTAATTATGCATTCGTAGCCGCCCCAGCTAGGGCACTCATGGAAAAGCTTGAGACTTTTTACAAAACGCATTATTCTTTTATCGTCACCATCCGGGACAAAACTCATGAGGCCGGAAAATCCTGTCATCTGCTTGCAAGCAAGTTCATGCTGCGGATGGCTTTTAAGTCCCGGGTAAAGAACCTTTTTCACTTTTTCATGCTTTTCAAGAAATTCCGCAACTTTCATGGCATTTTCCTGGTGTTTTGCCATCCTTAAGGGAAGCGTCCTTATACCCCGTAATAACAACCATGACTGGTGAGGATCCATGACGGCTCCCATTAAAACCCGTTCATTGCTAGTTATTTCATCTACTATTTTTTTCGATGAAACCAGGACTCCTCCCAGGACGTCACTGTGGCCTCCAAGGTACTTGGATGCTGAATGGACAACGATATCAATGCCGAATTTAAGTGGATTTTGAAATATTGGCGTAGCCCAGGTATTGTCTATCACCGTGGTTATTCCGTTGGTCTTGGCAATACCGGCTATCTTCTCCAGGTCTTGCAGGGTAAATACCACGGATACGGGGCTTTCCAGGTAAATAAGGCTTGTATTGGGACGTATGCTTTCTTCTATTTCCGTAATATAAGTTCCATCTACAAATGTTGTTTCAACACCAAACCTTCTTAAGTAATTTTCTAGTAATTTCCTTGTACAAAGATATACATTTCTTGGGGCTATAACATGGCTGCCGGCGGAAACACAGCGCATTATTGCAGCTGTTATAGCTGCCATGCCCGAGGAAAAACACCTGGCTTCTTCTCCTCCTTCAAGGGCTGCAATTTTCTTTTCAACGATTTCGGTGGTTGGATTGCTAACCCGTGTGTAGGTATATCCATGACTGCCGTTCTTCCTGGAGAAAACCGTTGACTGGAATATTGGCGGAGCTACTGCTCCCATGTACATATCACTATCTTCGCCATAGCAAGTACATATATATTCCTTCGACAATCCCTCGTCCATATGCTGTTTCACCTTCTCCATCATAAATAATTATCGTCTCGCCATTTAACCAAATGCTGTTTTTTCTCATGTTGCATTAATTATATACCAGGTAAAAATGACAATACAATAATAAATCTTACCAAAAAAACATGCGATACATGAATAGGATATGTTAAGATTGGATATAGAAAACAAGATGGCTATAAATCAAAAGTCACGGGCATTTCACCGGCATTTATGCTTATTGCTTTGCCCGGGATGATCGCCGCTGCTACACGTATCAAAGACATGATTATTACAGGTATATTTATAACATGTATGCTCACTGGCTGGAATGCTTAACCAATTTCAACCACTGCATGATTATGTTGTCCAGGTAATACCTAAAATCCTTTCTTGCCACGTCTTTCCATGCTTTAAGCTTTGATTCGGCCAGAACATTTCCATCCAGCACAAACTTAATATACCCAACATCCGTCCCCCCGAAAACCGGGGCATTCAAGCTTTCTGGCAGTAATATTTTTCTTTCCAGCCTTTCTGCCTCATCCTGCCTTAGGGGATATACGATTTTTTCCGATGTTCCTACATGCACATTTTCATCCAAGCCTTTAATTACGGGCAATTCTCCTATTATTTCTCCTGGTTCAAGCAATACATGCATCTTATAATTATTGAAAGCATAATCCAGTATTTCTTTGCTGCTTTTGGCACGCATGTACCTGCTCGAACAGTTTAAAACCACGGAAATTATCCTGAATTCTTCCCTCGTGGCGGATGTTACAAGGCATCTCCCCGCTTTCCCGGTGTAACCGGTTTTTACCCCGTCGGCACCCGGATACATGCTCAACATCTCGTTGGTATTATGTAAACTTCTCTTTGATATTGTTATTTCTTTTGTAGCGACGATTTCCGAAAAAACACGGTTCTCAAGGGCATACCTTGTTATCAAGGCAAGGTCATAGGCGGTAGAGTAGTGGCC
>JAAZDH010000231.1 GCA_012512865.1 Clostridiaceae bacterium
CTGTACACTAATAACGAAAGTAAACTTGACGAAGCTTCTTTCCTTGTGAAAGGAAGTTTCATCCATAGTATGCACATGCCGCTGACAAGGCCCTTGATACTTGCTTTTATTGATCCAGGGCAGGTATACAAATATTTTGATAAATAGTTTAATACAAATGTAAATATTATTTTAGGCGTTAATATTAACTTTATACAATTTATGCAAGGTAATGCAGAATACATAACAGGAATGTTGCATAACAATTTACTAAAGACAAATACTTGGAGGGAAAGCAATTGTTAAAAAGGATTGTATCTATTTATTTAATTCTCATGATTGCAGTTTTAACAACTTTTTTTTCCACGCAAATCATTGTTTTGGCAGCCACTGACTATGATGCAGCCGAGGTAGCCAAAATAATGAAAGAAACTGATGTTTTTAATTTAAAGTCCAAGTCTTCAATATTAATGGATGCATTTACAGGAAATATCATACTGGAGCAAAACAGCCGGGAAAGGCGGCCCATGGCAAGTATAACGAAAATAATGTCCATGATACTGGTAATGGAGGCTATAGAAAAAGGAGAACTGGCACTTGATGATATGGTGCCCGTTTCAGAATATGCATACGGGTTTGGAGGTTCGCAGGTTTACCTGAAGCCGGGTGAAGAGTTTACGGTACATGAAATGTTGAAAGCTGTAGCAATTCATTCAGCAAACGATGCAACCGTCGCCCTTGCCGAAAAAATTGCAGGGAGCGAGGAAGTTTTTGTATCCATGATGAATGAAAAAGCAAAGGAGCTTGGGATGAATGATACTCATTTTGAAGATTGCTCCGGGCTTGAAACCGAGAACCATTACAGTACTGCTTATGATATAGCAATAATGTCCAGGACGGTTGTCAATAAGTATCCCAAGATCCTGGAATACACAAAAATATGGCATGATACTTTCAGGAACGGCGAGTTTTCATTGGATAATACGAATAAGCTTGTAAGGCATTACCAGGGCACCATAGGATTGAAAACCGGTTATATTTCTGCTGCCGGGTATTGTCTTTCCGCGGTTGTAAAAAGGGATAACTTGACACTAATTTCCGTGGTACTTGGCGCTCCCGATTCAAACACAAGATTCGCGGAATCAAGAAAGCTTCTTGATTACGGCTTCGCTAATTATGAAACTTTCACCCTGGATGAAAAGTATACCGAGGTTGGTGTAATCGAAGTAAGAAAAGGGTTAAAAACAAGTGTAAGGGCATTGATAGCTGAAGATGTAAATGTGCTGTTAAAAAAAGGCACAAAACAGGAAATCGAGCGCCACAGCAGTATGGAACCTTTCCTGGTTGCCCCGGTGCAGGCAGGACAAAAGGTAGGGGTAATAATATACAAGCTGGGTGAGCAGGAGATAGCAAGGGTTGACGTTGTAGCCGAAGAAGGTATAGAAAAAGCCTCGTTTATCAAGCTTTTTATAAGGATGATAAAGGAATGGTTCGGGATAGGAAAGAGTAAAGACAGTTAATGTTGTTTATTTTCTTTGGTATTGACTATTTGATGATTTTTATTGCTGACGTTTGTTGTAATTTCTGCTATAATAGTCAATAAAAAAGGGGAGATACGTTTGCTGTTAAAATATCCGCCGGTAATATTAATATACCTGGTACCTGTAGTGCTTGTATCCATCACTTTTCATGAGTTGTCACACGCTTATTGTTCATACAGGTTGGGGGACCCTACTGCCAAAAACATGGGAAGGCTCACTTTAAATCCCTTGAAACACCTGGATATATTGGGCACAATAATGATCTTGCTCTCCGGCTTTGGATGGGCAAAGCCTGTTCCAATTAATCCCGTGTATTACAAGGATAGAAAAAAGGGGACTATGCTCGTTGGTATTGCCGGCCCCCTTTCAAATATATTACTGGCGTTTATATTTTCCTTTCCCATGGCTTACATAGGGTTTCAATACGGGAATATTCCCTTTGAAGCTTTTTTCAGCGTACAACAGTTTTATTTCATAAATTCTTTTTTCCCGCGGGCGGTTATATTTAACCTGAGTAGGTTTTTCTATATGATAAATGTTAACCTTGCGGTATTCAATATTTTACCCGTGCCTCCCCTTGACGGTTCAAAGATACTTTCAGGAATACTCCCATCCGACAAGTATTTCAAGCTGCTGCAATATGAACAATATATAGCCTTGATATTTCTCATGGTTATATTTATCTTCCCGAACATACTCTACAAGGTCATGTTTCCTTTCATTTGGGTATTGGAAACCGCCATAAGATCCATGGTTGTGCCGGTGTTAAAGCTGATGGCATAAGAGTAATGTCACCTCACAGGTAACACAGTGTGACACGTGTGACACGGGGACGGAGGTAATGTCACCTCCCACATGGATATCCCAACCCATCACCCTATCCATCCCACAACCTTAATACTTTTTTCCTAAACTCCAAACTCCTCTAACCTTACTCCTAATCACCTGGCGCGATGACTTCCTCAGGCTAATATTGGAGCAAAGCTTACGGATAGTTGTGCTTAAGGCCAGAAAAAATCCGTAATTCGCCACATGGACGTGGCGAGCCGTCACCTTAAGCCATGGATGGCGAGTGTGACGGGTAGGATTTTTTCGCCAGCCTTAAGCATTACTATCCGTAGCTGAAGTGACCATATTAGCCGTGGAAGTCATCACGCCATCCTATTGACAACACTCCCGTTCAAAGTTAAAATAAATTAAGTTTTAGATAACGGGAAAAATTATGTTTTAGGTAATATTGTCGGGAGCGTGATACACGGTTGAATATGGAAAACAAGGAATTGGTGTTAAGCGGGATGAGGCCTACGGGAGCCTTGCACTTGGGGAATTATTTCGGCGCCCTGGAGAATTGGGTAAATCTCCAGGACAAGTATGATTGCCTGTTTTTTGTAGCTGATTGGCATGCATTGACTACTGGATACGAGGATACTTCCGAGCTTAAAGCGAATATTGAGAACATGATTATAGATTGGGTTAGCGCAGGGCTTGACCCGGAAAGAAGCATATTCTTTTTGCAATCGTCGATACTTGAGCATGCGGAATTGCACCTCTTGTTTTCGATGATAACACCTTTGTCATGGCTTTTTCGTTGTCCCACTTACAAGGACCAGATTGCACAGATGAAAGATAAAAGCATTACGACTTACGGCTTCCTGGGCTATCCCTGCTTACAAGCAGCCGACATATTGATATACAAGGCAAAATATGTCCCCGTAGGAGAGGATCAGCTTCCACATCTTGAATTATCAAGGGAAATAGCAAGAAGGTTTAACTATATTTACGGGAATGTATTTCCCGAGCCACAGCCATTGCTGACAAAGGCCAGGGTACTGCCCGGCATTGACGGACGAAAAATGAGCAAAAGCTATAATAACACGATTTTACTTTCAGACAGCCCGGGTGTGGTACAAAAGAAAGTAAGCATGATGATAACGGACCCGGAAAGAATAAGAAAAGATGATCCCGGCCACCCGGAAGTTTGCACCGTGTTTGCCTTTCATAAGGTGTTTAACGAGGAAAAGGTTTGCGAAGTGGAAGAACAGTGTAAAAAAGCGAAAATTGGCTGCGTTCAATGCAAAAATAATCTTGCTGGGAAAATGGTGGAATACCTGTCACCCATATATGAAAAGAGGCAAAAACTTGCAAGCAATTCGTCCCTTGTAAAGGATATTATAAGGGAAGGAAACCGTAAAGCCGTTGAAATTGCCGGGGAAACCATGGAAGAAGTTAGAAGAGCCATGAAAATCGACTGGATGAACGAGAAATTGTAAGAAGACGCATGAATACCGTATAGGTACCGTGTAAACATGGTAAGGTCCAGTTGCGGGAATGTGTACCAATGTGTATAAATGTTAAATGAATAATGCTTCACAAATAGAGTATGGTAACCGGGAGACAAGAATTATTATGAATAGTCCTTTGTCCGACGCCTGCATTATCAGGTTGAAAAATTTCGAGGGCCCCTTTGATTTATTATTTCACTTGATCGAAAAAAA
>JAAZDH010000232.1 GCA_012512865.1 Clostridiaceae bacterium
CATTGGAATAAGATATAAATAAAACAAGATAAGTCACCAGCTTGATTATTGCCCGGTTTTTAAGTACGCTGCCAATAGCGGGTTTTATTCTGGGAATTTTTTCCCCGTGGGGGGTTATTCCCGGGTCACTCATTTCCGTGCTTTTTGCCCCTGGAATCTTTACTTCTGAAAATATAAAATAGAATATTGCCGCTGCAACCATAAGCAGAAGCCCGAAGGGCCGTATTGAATTTGTCACCGCGCAAAGGATGCCAAGCATTGCGAAGAATGCCGCCTGTACGCGGAAATCCTTTATATAACCTGAATCCAATATATGTAAAAAGAATAATATACATAACAGGAAAAGAAACGTATAAAGCTCCTCTGACGCAACGAGGGAATTGTACATGATTTGCGAAGGCCAAAACGCCCATATTATCGCTGCAATAAAGCCGCACCTTTCATCAAGCAGTTTCTTTCCCAGGAAATATAAAGTAATCGCCATCCCGCATCCCAGGATAATGTTAAATATTTGCGCAGCTTTAACACTTGGGCCAAATATCCTGTATATAATCGAAAGAACTGCAGGGTAGCCTATAACATGGGGAAAGAGGGAAACATAGTTATTGCCGGCTGCCTTTCCTTCAACCATCTGTATGGCAACAAGATTAAAGGTTTGGAAATCCGACACGGGTGCCACATTTACAAGGTTAATCCAAATTATTCTTGGAACAGCAGTGCATAATACAATGAGGGAAACTGATACCGGCTTGTTATTGTAAATAAATCTGCCATACCTTAAGAAAAGCTTTACAATGAATAATACCATTGCCGATGTGAGAATAATAGCCGCTATGTAGATGAACCAGTATATATTTCCGATGCTGCCTGCCCCTGTGTTACCTGTTCTAAATAGATCCGATATTATTGGTTTATAAATTACAAACATTCCTATTGTAACCAGGACAAATACCCCGAATAGTGCGGAAAAAAAGATTGACGCCATGTCTTTCAGGCTGGTCTTCGTTCTTTCCCCGGCTTCCTTCTTTTTCACGGTTTCCCCTTCTTTTAAGTTTTTCATTTCATTTCCTGCTTTTGTTCCTGTTCCGCCCATACCAGTTATGTCCCTTCCATCCTTCTTTCTTTCCTTTTCCGGCAATCCCCGGCTTTATGGGCTGCCTGCCCCTTTTTTGGCAAGCTCATCCGCCCTTTCATTGAATTCCACGCCCGAATGCCCGGCCACCTTCTTCCATTCAATTTCAATACCGCTGTTCAAGACATACTCCTTGTAAGCCCTTGTCATCGGGATTTTTGCCAAGTATTCCCCGTCAACCCATTTCCTAAGGTTCTCAAAATCATGGTAGATTATAACCTTCATAATATTTTCACTCTTGCACCATGCCAGCGCTTCCATTACAGCGACAATTTCGCCCCCAACCTGCCTTGAACCTTTATAGAGTTCATCCATAACAGCCCCGGCCAGTTCTTTTAATACCCTGCCATTTTTTAAAACAACCACGCCATAACCTACGGTATCCCCGATAAATGAACCATCAACATAAATTTCATATTTCGGCTCGCCAAATCCATCCTCCCGCTCTTCCCGCAGCATCTCATCCAAGCACTGCCAATGCTGCCCGCCATGTCCGGCGGTTTCAGGATGCTTGCCGGTATCCTTTATTTCTTCCCATGCCTTAAGCAAAACATCCTCAATTGACTTGTCTTTTAATTCCCGGGTCCGCACGGAGTAAGAATCCCTCGTGGCTTTATAATCAATTATCAAGCTGCCGTAAAAATATCCATCCTTTTCTATTGATAGCTTGAGCATGTAATCCCTCACCATGGCAACCCGGGCCCTGATGCCGCGGTTTTTCAATGCTGCCATGTATTCGCTCGCCTTCATTCGAAGCTTATCTTCATGCAAGTATGTCGCTTCAACAGGTGCTGCCGCTCCCGGAATTACTGCTTCGCCAGCGTTACCGCACCCCTTGTTGTTGCTCTTGTTGCTGCTATTCTTATTATTCTTATTATCATCGCAATTGCTATTATTGTCGCTATTCATATTATTACCCCTGTTGTCTCCATTCTTATTATTATCCTTATTGTTGTTGCTTTTTTTGTTATCATTCACCCTGCCATTACTCTTGTTGCAGCTATTCTTCTTGCTGTTACTATTATTATTGTTATTATTGATACACCTGTTATCGATATTATTATCGTTGTTATTAGTGTTGTTTTCGTAATTATCGTTAATCATGCCGAGCCCCTCTCTTTGCCCTTTTTTACCGGGCTTCGGCCTTTCATGCCATACCCCTGGCCAATTTTCCCTGCCTATTCCCCCGCTCTATTTCCCCGGTCATTAATCCCGGTTCAAACAGCCTTGGTCCCAAGCCAATTTTGATCTTCAGCCATGATGTAAATGAATACAAGCCAATATGCAAACTATTACAATTATTATATAATATTATTGCTGTATTGCACAAATTTAAAAAAATTTATACCGGTTTTGCACCGTGTTTTAAACATTTTGCACCGCGTTGTTGAATACCTTGAGCATTGTTTTATGCTGTTTGAATACCTGCATACTTGAATATAATTGCATATTTGAATAATTGTTTATTTATGTTTTATACGTTTGAATACTTGTACATTTAAATACTTGTTAAATGATTTAATGCGGAGGTTCGGCAGATGATCATATCAATAATTGCAGCTGTTTCAAAGAACAACGTGATTGGCAGGGATGGAAAAATCCCATGGCATATCCCCGGGGAGCAAAAGCGGTTCAGGGAGCTTACAACGGGCAAAACAATAATAATCGGCAGGAAGTCTTTTGAAGAAATCGGAAGACCCCTGCCTGACAGGAAAACCGTTGTCCTGTCCAAGACAAAAAACTATTCAGCAGAAAACTGTATAACCGTGGATTCTTTTTCAAAGGCCCTTGAACTCCTGGAAAACGAAAAAGAGGTATTTATTGCCGGGGGTGCGGAAGTGTACAAGGCCGCCCTTCCATACGCGGAATATATTTACCTGACAGCTATCGACAGGTGTTTTGAAGGCAATGTTTATTTCCCCGATTTTAACAAGGATGATTTTACTGTCATATACGAGCAAAGGGTAGAAGGCCCCATACCGTACACTTATTATACCTATAAAAGGATTTCTGCCTGAAAAGATATCCAGGCAGTTCCCCGGCAGGATTCCCGGGAAGTCCCTCAGCAGAATTCCACGCATATGGTAGCTATGCTGTACGCGTCAACATCGAATATTACCCTGTCGTTATCTATTTCTACGCATGCACCATCATATTCATCTTTTCCTGCTTCTTTGGACACTGTATTGGTGTCCGCATCCTTCAGGGGTTTTTCATTAATATCGGTAAACCAGGCCCTTGATACTTTGCCTGCAAATTTGACAACCGCCCGGGTCTTTTCCCCGTCCGTTTCATAAACCCTGATAATAAGTCTTTTCTCATGGGAAGCTTTATCGGTAACCAAGCAATACCCACCGGTATGGGCGCTTTCATACCTGTTATTCCTTTCCTGTTTGCCGCAATCCCCTGCTTCGGGTACTTTTATCGCCGATATGGTCACGGTGCCGGATTCAAGGGATATAAAGCTTCCTTCCAGGGGCAAAATCCCCTTGTGTGCCCTGCCGGATATAAAGTGCACAGGGTGATTATATTCAAATGCACGTCTTATAAGTTTACAGTTGGCCAGGTCTCCCTGGTTGGTGTTTTGGCTGTCTTCCACAAGGTATTGCACAGTGCTGCCGCAAGAATCCTTTGCTGCCACGTCCAAGGCAAAACTAAATTTGTGAATGCCCAGCTCCGGGTAGGGGTCGGGGTCATACGAACTTCTTATAAGGGAAACTGCCATTGAATTGTTATAACCCCTAAAGCCATATTTTGTACTGGTAACCAGCATCACAGCAGCGTCACCGTCCTCGGGTATTCCCGCCATCCAGCTGTTTGCGGGAACGTCCATGTCCATTGCAGGCCTGTCAATAGTCCCAAAGGGCACGTCATACCTGTATGCCCTGCACTTGTAATTCAATGGCACATAAAAATTGAGCTGCGGCACAAACTTTCCCCTTACTGGTCTTTCCTGCCAATCACATTCAACTGTATAATTCAAGCGAGGGCTGTTGTAATCAAGATGAACGGTTACATTGAGTTTTGAATCCCCAAACTCTATCGAATAGCTTATCCATTGCCTTAGGGCGGATTTATCAATATATGACCCGTTAACCTTAACATTGTGTAATTCGTTCAAATTATACACATTCATATACCTTCCGACTCTCCAGGACGTCATACCCCTTACATCGTCCTCTTCCACCAGCCTGAAAATCCCGGCCGGCTTCCCGGGAGGCACCATTTCTTTCCCGCATTTCTTGTCCTTCAAGGAAATGATGGATGCATTGCTGGTATCAAAACAAACCTTGATATGGTCATTTTCAAGGACAAATACATCTTCCTCGTCAACCCTGGGGCTTCTCTCCAGTTTTACGGGCAAGTCATATAATTCTCCTTCTGAAAGGATATATGTTGTATATCCGTATGCGGGGACTTCTGCGTCAACCAGGATGCGAATGTATGTATGTCCCCAGTATGACTCCCCGGGTTTTTGATAATTCCCCTTCTTTAAGATTTGATATCTTACAGGTACCCCCGACTTATCCTTGATAACAATCCTTCTTATGTCTCCCGGCCAATCCCATACAATAATTTCCACGGGTTCTTTTCTCTTGCCGGCTGAAGGATTGAAAAAGTGGAATATTCTCCTTTTCCCTTTGCCTCTTTCGGCCTGGGGAACTCCAAAATCTTTTATCCCGAATCCAACCCCGGCTCCTTCCGATGTGGTTTCATTGATTTCATCCGTATCATCTTCAACAACTAAAAGCCCCGAGGTATCTACTTGAGATGCAATATTCCTGAAAGCAGCCGAAATTTCGGTATTTGTGGCAGCCAATACTTGCTGGAACTGTCCCATTGCATATTCCCTGGTATCGATTACACCCGAACCAGGCAGTATATCATGGAAATGGTTGAAAAGAACCTTTTCCCAGGCACTTGCCAAAACACCCCCGCGGTATCTTCCTCCGGCAAAGGTTGTGGATATTGCACTGAATGCTTCAGCTTCATTCAGTTTTGCCTCGCCTACCCTGTTTGCCATTTTTATCCTTGACTGTGAAGTATAGCAACCGGTAAATATGTAATTCAGCTCATCCGTTACCACGGGAAGCGAACCTGAAATTTTTTCAAGGATGCCGAAATATTCTGCAAAGGTTCCAAATTTTATACCCGGGAAAACAGGCCATGTGTCCATATCTATTATTCTTTCAATATCCTGCCGCGTCGGTCCTCCTCCGTGGTTTCCAACACCATAAACCTTGAGCATGGTATCAAGCCCGTATTTTTCGCAAAACTCCGGTACATACAAAACCATTGATGGTTCAATCCTGGCATTATACCAGAAAGGTTCCCTGTAGACCAGGATGCTCTTACCCGAAGGCGACTGCCATTTGAATATATAGTGCTTGTCATATCCCCTGCAATGGTAATAATACTTTATTCCACCATTTGCAAGAATCTCAGGTACATTTATGTTATGCCCGAAAGTGTCCGGTTCAAAATCAATTTTCAAAGAACCGGGGCATATATCCAAAAGATGAGAAAGGTATCTCTTTGTGTTAAGGATATGCCTTGCCAAGCTCTCGCCGTTCGGCATGTTCTTGTCTGTTTCAACCCACGTGGAAGCAGTTACTTCCCATCTTCCTTCCTTCACCCTTGCTTTTATTTCCTCCAGCATACAGGGGTCAAATTCTTCCACTATCCTGTAAACCGATGCTTGCGATTGGGAATAAGTAAAATCCGGGTACTCTTTCATTAAATCCAGCATGGTCCTGAACGTGTCAAGTGTTACGGCAACTGTTTCAGCATAACTCCACACCCAGTTCATATCGATATGGGCGTGGGCAGCGCATATTATTTTATATTTCTTGGCCGCTTCCGACAAGCTGCTTATCACGCTTTCTGCTTCCAATGCTGCATGTTTCGTTATCGTTCCGTCTTCAGTAAACCTTTTATACAACGATTCAACGGCATCTTTAATTAAAGAATCGTACCTGCCATCGTTTACTTTTGAAAGCTTCATCCCATATGCCAACTGGGACAGGATCCTTTCGCTCCAGTAACCCGATGTTTTGCTTTTCATTATTTCAAATTTTTCAATGACCTTGTTCATACCGGCACCCTTCTCCTTGTAAATTTTATGCTTCATGCCTTCATTGTATGAGATACGGGACAATTAGTCAACAATTATGTAATAAAAAAGCAGCCAGGGTCATCTTGATCCCATCTGCTTTTCTCTCAGTGCATGGTTGCGGGGGAGGGATTCGAACCCACGACCTCCGGGTTATGAGCCCGACGAGCTACCAGCTGCTCCACCCCGCGATATTACTATCCTTGTTATTTTTTCGTTTTCAATATTTCCAGTTTTCCTACCTGCAATCTATTATCTACTTATGAATTAAAACACTCTAATGTTACAATCAACGTAACATTAATCTAAAAAACACATACAGTCTAAATCCCAAGGTGCAGGAGACCGGGATCGAACCGGTACAGTTCTTACGAACCGCAGGATTTTAAGTCCTGTGCGTCTGCCAGTTCCGCCACTCCGGCTAACCGCTATAATATACTACCACTAATACATTTAGGTGTCAAGTGGTTTTTTACACCATGGCTTTGCGTCATGATGGTTTTATTCCAACTTGTTCCGCTATTTTTTACAGCATATAACCTATATGCATTTGTATTTGCTTGGGATGATTTTGTTTTGATAAACTCGCTCAATAGTAAATTGCCGTATTTTAAACTAATCAATAACTGGCGTACTTTTTATATGCCCCGCTGCCCCTCTTGGATTCAAAGTTCTTTTTTAAATCCTGCATTTTCTCATTGCTGTCCTTCATGAATTTTGCCAGGAGATCTTCGAAAGACATTTTCTCCGAATCATTGGGTTTTCCCCAATCAATTTCTTCGGGTTTCTTGGATTTTACTCCCCTACTGTTCTCCCTACTGTTCTCCTCGTTGGCTTTCTTGATTGATAAGCTGATTTTCCCGTTTTCATCAACAGAAATTACCTTGACTTTTACTTTTTGATTTTCCTTGAGATAATTATTTATGTTTTTTACATATTCATCGGCAATTTCCGAGATGTGAACCAGACCTGTCCTTCCGTCAGGCAATTTAATAAAGGCCCCAAAGCTTGTTATACCTGCGACCTTTCCGTCAATCACCTTTCCTATTTCGATTGGCATAAAATAATAGCTCCTCCTTAAATATCTCTTTAAATATATGGGTAATTATTTAAATTAATTCTTACACCACAATATGCCACAACCAGTTTTTAAATCCATGTTATTTTTGAGTAATAAGAATTATATAGCATATTTTTTTACAAGTCAAGCATTACAGAGCTTTTGAGTTTTATATATCCATGGGTTTTAAGTTTTTGCATTTAGCTTTTTGTTATTGCTTTTGCCCGTATGCTTTTATTATTCATTGTGCTCCCTTGCTTTTTCGTTCCCGGCCTTTTTTATGCGTCCTGCCGTCATATTCTTAATGTTTTACGCTCCAACACTTTTATAACTTTTATACTACTCTATGTCAATGTATATCTTTTCCCCGGGTTTTACCATGCCAAGTTCTTCCCTTGCCACCTGTTCAATATACTCGTCCGAGCCCAGCATTTCTTTTTGTTCCAGCAGCTTCTTGTTCGTATTCAACTCTTCGTTGATTTTTGCCTGTATATTTTTTATTTCCTCTTCCTTTGCATCAATAATACTTTGCTGGTCGATTATGATAAACAAAAAATATACCGATAAAGCTATTATTGCCAACAATCCCCACTTCAACCTTCTTCTTTTGTTCATGCCGGTAACCCCCGTTTCTTAACAACTTTTCATCTCAAAGGTTGCTTTGGCTGTCATGGTAATAATAAATATTCTTCATACTCCTAGAAATTCCTTCTTTTTTGTACGCATATTTTATAATAATTTTGTTTTATAATAATCCTTTTATTTTTATAGTAATTTTACTTAGAATAAATTTTTATTGCTTTCAATATTTTTTTCCCCGGGTC
>JAAZDH010000233.1 GCA_012512865.1 Clostridiaceae bacterium
GTTGTCTTGCCTGAACCATTTGGCCCAAGCAAACCAAAAACCTCCCCTTCTCTCACTGAAAAAGACAGATCATTAACCGCTGCCAGATCGCCATAACGTTTTACCAGGTTTTCAACTTCTATAACCATTTTAACTGCCCCCGCTCCCATTACTTGCCGATCATCAACAAATACAAATGTTATTTCTTTACTAATATTAACATATTCCACTTTACATTGTAAACGTTTGGTATTATTTTATTTTCGCTATAATCTGGCAACATAAAAATGGAATAGTCAACCGCTTATTGCCCGCAAAAAATGATTTCTCCCAAGAAAATGCCTTAGCCCTGCTTTTGATATAATTCTTAATACTGTTGTTTTTTTTTATTGTTTATTGTATTATTAAAATGTCAATTATTGATTATTGATTTTTGATTGTTTATTGTTGATTTTTACTGTTAGTTGTTAATTGTTAACTGTTAACTATTGATTGTTGATTATTATCTGTTAATTGTTGATTGTTATCTTATGATTGTTGATTTTAATATGTTCTTTTGTATATACTTTTACTAGTATAAATTGTATAAGTATGCATATGTAAATATGCGTATGTAAATATGTGTATACTCTCGATACTCGAAAGGAGCAGCCATGAACTCAAGGGAACGTGTTTTAAGGGTGTTAAAACAGGAAGAAGTGGATAGATTACCGCGGCACTTATGGTACCTGCCGGGAGTAATAATGTTCAGGGAAGCTGAACTGGCCGAAGTTTTAAAAAAATACCCGAATGACATTGAACCCCCTGTTTATCGATATGGACATGGCAAAAGATGCACGGGGAATCCATCAAGAGTAGGCATGTACACGGATGCATGGGGTTCGGTGTGGCATGTAAAAGAGGAGGGGGTTGTGGGTGAAGTAAAAGAATTTCCGCTTGCGGAATGGACAGCTCTTGATACATATAAATTACCCTGGGAGTTGCTTTATGAAGCTGACATGTCGGAAGTCAACATAAGCTGTGCCCGGTCCGACAAGTTTATTCTTGCAGGTACCGAAACCCGTCCATTTGAGAGAATGCAGTTTTTGAGGGGAACTGAAAATCTCTTCATGGACTTGGCTTACGGGGTTAAAGAGATTTATAAATTGCGCGACATGCTCCATGAATTTAACTTAAGGGAAATGGAAATGTGGGCAAACACCGATGTGGACGGCGTTTCTTTCATGGATGACTGGGGAACCCAGAAGACATTGCTTATCTCCCCCAGGCTCTGGAGAGAATTTTTCAAGCCTCTTTACAAGGATTATTGCGATATACTACACAAAAAGGGCAAATTCGCATTTTTCCATTCCGACGGAAATATTGAGCAGATATACCCTGACTTGATAGAAATCGGTGTGGATGCAGTCAATTCACAGTTGTTCTGCATGGATATTGAAAGGCTTGGAGAATTGTATGCAGGAAAAATCACTTTCTGGGGCGAAATTGACAGGCAGCATGTCCTTCCTTTTGGTACCAAGGAAGATGTAAAGAAAGCGGTGAGACGTGTTGCAGGTGCGTTGATAAAAGGCAAAAGGACCGGTGTTATTGCCCAATGCGAGTGGGGCAACAAGGACCCGAAGGAGAACATTGAAACCGTTTTCGAAACCTGGGATGCTATTTAAAAAATCATGTTTTTCGAGCTTTTAATAAAAAACCAGGTGGAGTTCTTTCTCCACCTGGTTAATTTACTGTCCATTTTTAATCCTGCTAACGCACTGCCTATTTTTATTTTATCAAGATGTTGTTCACCTGGTTAAGGCCGCGATTATATCGTTTGCTGCCCTATTCTATCTTATTGCCCTATTCTACTATTCTATCTTTATAGCCTCCACCGGGCATTGTTGTTCTGCTTCTTTCGCAGAATCTATCAAGTCATCCGGTATAACCATGTATGCTGCCACAGCTTTCCCATCGTCATCCATGCTGAATATTTCCGGGCATATATCCGCACAAAGGCCACAACCAATGCAAATATCCTTGTCAACATAAGCTCTCATGAAAACCGCCTCCCATATTTCCTTTTGCTACTTATATTTTCCCTGCACATTACATTGTAAACATCAAATATCATAACATCAAGTATTAATTAAAAAATTTTATCATTTTCTTAACTTGTTATTCTTTTTTTAGCAGGCTTTTAAGCACGCTTTTAACAGGTTTCCCAGCTTGGATAATCCCTGGGAGCTTACCATCCCGGTGATTCCTTATCCTCTTGTTGGTATTCTTCAAAAACGGCTTTACTGAACCTTTTGCTGAACTTATAGAGTTTTTTGCTGTTCTTATATGCAAGTATCAACAAATTGCCAATCCATAATGCAAATATATGCGGGTGAAATCCCCTGTAAAACAAGTATAATCCCAGGGTTAGCATCCCTGCTGTTACCATGAAGGCGTTGGCCTCGGTGGAAGGTGATTTCCCTCTATTAATAAACTTTGCCGCCACCAGGAAAACAGCAAGTATTACGGCGTAAACAAAGGATACCTCAAACCTGGTTACTGCGCTCCATACCCCGAAAGACACGGCAATACCCTTTCCGCCGCGACCTTTTAAAAACGGGGAAAAAGCATGTCCCAGGATCGGGGCAATTGCAACCGGCACAATGGCCATACCCTTTGCGTATCCTCCAGAAAGAAGCACGACAAGCGGGAAATATCCCTTTGAAAAGTCAAGGAATACTCCAAGCAAGCCCATGCCGGGACCCGCCGCATGCCACAGGTTAAATGCGCCGGGGTTGCCGTCTCCTACCTGGCGCAGGTCTTTTTTCACCAGCCGGCCAATCCAGTACGAAAACATGAGAGAACCGCATAAAAATTCCATTATCATGTATAAAATTATCAAGTCCCCCTCCCCCTTCTTACCGGAATCCGTCTCCCTTTCCAGGAGACATAACCAAGACATGTAACCATCCATATTGAATATATCATGATGAAAATAAACAAGGCAGATGAAAGAAAGTGCAGTACTGGTACAATTTTCCCATAGCTTCCGGTCCACCTGTTGATATAAATGATTTGCATGGTATAAAGAAGGTATAATACCACAAATGCCATCGCCCAGGGGTGCCCAAATGCAACCAAAAACATGGTTGCATACTCGGCAGCCAGGAGCCCCGCCATCCAGGCAGCAATTAAAGCTACCGTTACCGGTTTTAGAACCGCAGTACTTAAGACCGCCCCCTTTCCAAAACCCTGCACAAGGCTCTTGAGTCCGCCAGGGTACATCCTGAAGGAAACCATGTTGTAACCAATGTAATTATTCACGCTGATACCGGCTTCCGCAAATTTCCTGCCAAGGCCCAGGTCATCAAGAAGTTCTCCCTGGATACTGCTATGTCCGTTGATTTTCTCATAGTCCTCACGGGTGACAACGATGCAGGAACCATATAGCCCTTTATTCCCGTTATTCCTCTCAAAGGGTGAAGTAAAGGCAAATATCCCCAGCAAGCAAGGAAGCTGTGCCAGCCTTTCATAAAATTCTTCAGTGTAATGGTAGGGTACAACGGAAATAACACCACCTGACCGTTCCCTTGTATGTATCAAAGCCTCCAGTGCACCCGGCGCAAGCCTTACATCGGCATCAAGAAAAACGAGCAGGTCGCCCGAACAGTTCAAGTACCCGTTCCATACCGCCCAGTTTTTCCCGGTCCAGCCACCGGGAAGGGTGGTGTTTCGAATCACCCGGGCACCATAACTGGCAGCAATTTCTGCGGTCCTGTCGGAAGAGGAGTCGTCTACTACGATAATTTCAAAAGGATTAATAGTCTGTTCCTTAAGAGATTGGAGAATAAAGGGAAGGTTTTTTTCCTCGTTCCTTGCCGGAATAATCACGGAAATCCTGCAGTCGTCCCTTGGCAGCCCGCCGCCCTTGTAAAGTAAAACCTTTGCAAACAGGATAAACCCGGAAATGAATCCCAGCAAAAATATGGGAAAAAATATCATACGGAATAACTTCCTTTCCTTTAATTGATTATATTATTCGGTCTTCCCCGTATTTTTTGTCTTCCCGGTTGTTTCCGTCTTTCCATCTGCTTCAGTCTTCCCAGTATTTTCCGTCTTCCCGGTTTTTTCGTATTCCCGATACTTTTTGCTTTCGCGGTCCTTTCACCTTCCCGATCCTTTTTGCCTTCGGGGTCTTTTCGTCTTCACAACCTTTTACGGCTTCCCGGACTTTTCGTCTCCTTTTTCTCCTTGCTTTCCCTTCCTTTACTTGATAACGGTTTTCCCACCCATGTAGGGCTGCAACACGGCAGGTATTTTTACCGAGCCATCCGCATCCAGGTTGTTTTCAAGGAAGGCAATTAGTGCCCTTGGAGGGGCGACCACCGTATTGTTCAGGGTATGGGGATAATATTTTGTTTTCCCGTCCTTGGCCTGCACCCTTATTCTCAAGCGGCGGGCCTGGGCTTCACCCAGGTTGGAACAGCTTCCCACCTCGAAGTACTTCTTCTGCCTGGGAGACCAGGCTTCCACGTCCACGGATTTAACCTTCAGGTCGGCCAAATCCCCCGAACAGCATTCCAGGACCCTGACCGGGATGTCCAGTGAGCGGAAGAAATCCACGGTATTCTGCCATAACCTGTTAAACCACATCATGCTATCTTCAGGTTTGCACACCACTATCATCTCTTGTTTTTCGAATTGATGAATGCGGTATACCCCTCTTTCTTCGATGCCATGGGCACCTTTTTCCTTCCTGAAGCAGGGAGAATAACTTGTCAGCGCTTGAGGCAGTTCATCTTCCTCCAGTATGGTGTCAATAAACTTGCCTATCATGGAATGCTCACTGGTTCCAATCAGGAACAGGTCTTCACCTTCAATCTTGTACATCATGTTTTCCATTTCTGCAAAGCTCATTACTCCTGTTACAACTTCGCTGCGAATCATAAATGGAGGAATATAGTAGGTAAAACCACGTTCAATCATAAAATCCCTTGCATAGCTGATAACTGCCGAATGAAGCCTTGCGATATCTCCAACCAGGTAGTAAAAACCATTCCCCGCTACTTTCCTGGCACTTTCCAGGTCAATTCCTCCCAATCTTTCCATTATATCTACATGGTATGGAATTTCAAAATCCGGCACTACCGGCTCTCCAAAACGTTCCAGTTCAACATTTTCCCTTTCATCCCTTCCAATGGGAACGCTGTCGTCAATAATGTTCGGGATGTTCATCAAGACACTCTTTATTTTCTCTTCCAGCTCCCTTTCTTTTTCTTCCAATTCCGCAAGACGCCCGGAATCTGCAGCAACTTTTTTCTTTAGCTCTTCGGCTTCCTCTTTTTTCCCCTGGGCGATCATCCCGCCTATTTGCTTGGAAATCCTGTTCCTTTCATGTCTTAACCTTTCTGCTTCCTGCTTTACCGCCCTGTTTTCGGCATCCAGGGCAATAACCTCATCCACCAGGGGTAGCTTGCTGTCCTGGAACTTCTTTTTAATATTTTGCTTTACTATACCAGGATTTTCTCTTATGAATTTCAAATCCAGCATGATTCTGCCTCCTTGCATAGCTTTGTTTATATCAAGTTCACATTACATATTTTAGTTGTGTTTCTTAGTTAACATTATACTACTTTATTGACCATTTTTACATCGAAATTAATTTTTTACATTGAAACTAATTTATATATCTAATATTTTATTATATAATAAGTAAGTATTGGCATATACCAAATATTTTAAGTGAAGACAAGCAAAGATGTTGACTTTTTAACCAGCTAGAATTAAGTTTAACTAAAACTGGTTTTAGTTAAAGTTAATTTTAACCAAAACTAAGCATGGGGCATGGGGACAGCAAGTGGAAGTTTCAACCTAGCTTGTTTGGTTTCTCTTATCAAAACCGGGGGCAAAAGAAGACAGTACATCTCCTCCTGGAAGCAGAAGAAGATATGGTTTCTCCTACTGTAAGCAGGGGAGGATAAGGCATGTTGCCCCGGGGATATTATCTTAATACACGTGCAAAGGAGGTTAATAAAATGAATGAGTTAAAAGTGGCAATAGTGGGGCTTGATTCAAGTCACTCCATCCAATTTGCAAGCAGAATGAATGCCCCGGATTGCGACCCCAAGCTAAGAGTTGACGGCTTGAGGGTGGTTTCCTGCATGAGATTCGAGACACCGTTCCAGGACAAGGAGGGCCTGGATGCCCGTCAAAAACAGTTGGAAAGTTGGGGAATCAAGGTAACTGAAAGCTTTGACGAATGTGTTTATGATTGTGATGCAATTATGCTTGAAATCAACGATCCTGCATATCACCTGGAATACTTTGAAAAGGCGGTAAAGCTTGGCAAACCCATATTTTTGGACAAACCAATGGCTGATACATATGCAGCCGGCAAAGCGATTTATGATTTGGCGGCAAAACATGGCGCAAAAGTGTGTTCTTCATCTTCATTGCGCTTTGTAACCGCGGTTGCAGAAGCAAAGAAAGAAATGAGCAACCCTGATTATGTGTCAGTATATGGAGCTCTTGGCATTGCCCTCGCAGGAAGCAGTGTCGTATGGTATGGCGTACATACAATGGAAATGCTGCAAAAGCTGATGGGGCCCGGTGCCGTAAGTGTAAATGCCATTCCTGACGGCAAAGGCGTTATATGCATAGTTAAGTATAAAAACGGGAACAGGGGAGTTGTAGAACTAAACACTAACTCGTACATATACGGTGGCATGGTTAGAACAAAAGATAAAGTTCACTTCTTTTCTGTTGACATGAGTATGGCATATACACTGCAATTAAGGGAAATCGCCAGTTTCTTTAAGGGCGGAGATTCTCCGGTTTCCCTGGAAGACACCCTGGAAGTGATGGACCTGCTGGACACAGCCCAACGTTCCTTGGACAGCGGCAAGGAAGAGAGCCTGAACGGCTCATACTAAGGTAACGTTAAAATAAGATAAAAAAAAGATATGCATAAATGCATGCATAAGAAGTATGAAAAACTCCTTACCGGCAAAGATCGGTATTATAAACCAATTCCATGAACCCGGGAAGGAGTTTTATTCGTATTCTTCAAGGAAGCCCGGTTCAGTGAATCTCTTCAAAGCTGCCCTCCCTATCCATCCTCTTTAAATACAGGTGCAATTTTTACCTTGAAGTTGAACTCCTTCTCATTAAACCTGTATTTCTCAAGAAGCTCGGGGCCGCATGAATTGGAACCCAGCCCGCTCATTTTATAATCAATACTCACAATGGTCTCCTTTCTCCTGGCAAGTTCGTGGGGATGAGATGCAGCCGTTAAATCCTCGGGCGTATAGTGGGAGGCATTAAATGAAAAACTGGGGCAACCGGTAAATTTTAGTCCCATGCCCTGTTCATTCGACACAACGGCCCACAGGGTTCCATACCTGGAGCCGTTTTCCTGCGGCATGAGATAGTTCTCGAACATATCATCCACCGTAGTCAGGTACTTGCCCATCCTTGTGCTTTGATGCTTGTCAATGTAGCTTTCATGCGGGCCGTATCCAAAGTATTCGACTTCCTCCCATCCTCCCGGCATAACAAGCTGAAGACCGAAACGAGGCAGGAATACCAGTTCTTTTCTAACTTGGACATCCAGGTCAAGGTATATTTCTCCCGATGCCGATATGATCCACACTGCCCTCCCGTGAAGAATTGGAAGCTTTGAATATGTTCCCATGGAAAAATCTACTCCTATTTTCACGCAAGCTTCCGACTCCTCCAGCACTTTGGCACAATATACTTTCGTTTTTGCCTTATCATATCCTTCATTCATCCACTTGAGCTTGATTTTATTGTCATTGTCGGTTGGTGCCCTCCAAATATTGAATTTAAAGGGCTCTTTTATAAAATCAACGCCATTCCTGGATACCCTCGCAAAAGTCCCGCTGTACATATCGAATTCATATTCAAAATCAAATCCTTCCAGCAGGATTACATTACCCTTCTGCACCA
>JAAZDH010000031.1 GCA_012512865.1 Clostridiaceae bacterium
GGTCATAGGCGGTAGAGTAGTGGCCATCCATGTCAAGCCCATGGGGGGATTTGAAATTGGTATTTCTTGCTCCAATCAGCCTTGCCTTTTCATTCATCATTTCAAGGAAATTTTCCACGGTACCCCCTATATGCTCTGCTATGGCAATTGCAGCATCATTTCCCGAATTTAGCATAAGCCCGTACAGTAGTTCCCTTAGCTTTATTTTTTCTCCCTGGTACAAGCCTATAACGGAGCCCCATATTTGTCTTGCCCGCTTGCTTACGGTAACCGTATCATCCAGGTTGCCTTTTTCTATGGCTATGATCCCGGTCATAATCTTGGTTGTGCTGGCAATTGGAAGCTTTTTATGGGCGTTCTTTTCATACAATATTCTCCCCGTATCCCTATCCATGACAATGGCAGCAGCGGCATTTATAACGGGAGGTTTTGGCATATCGATGCTGCTTTCAATGCTGCAATCAATGATATCATCAACACTACTGTCAATGTTGCACTCATCAATATATTCCCCGTCGTTTAAGTCAAAATCTGCTTTGCCTTCCGGGTAATCATCCATGTAAACCGTCCTTGATGGAACAGTGATAATAATGATAATTACTAAAAAATTGGATAACAAGCACAATAAATGTTTTCCCATCATACTTATCGCTCCCGCGGTTAACCTCTTCACTGGTATTACCATGGTATAACGGTATATGCATGGTAAAGCGCACGCCCACAGTATAGCGGCACATCCTTGATATAGCGGCCCGTCCAAAGGTATAATGGAATGGCAGCTCATCTGCAGGATACTTGCAAAAAACGAGGCTGTTTTTTAAGCAGCCTCGTTTTTTTATCTTTTCAGGCGGTTCAATTTACCTTGGTGTAAAGCTTCCGCACCTGCATTCATCATCGGCCTTGCACCTTGTATTATTAATACTGCATGTACCCCTGGCCGGTTTCATGTCGGGTAAAATTTCATTTCCGAATTCCACCCTGTCAGATTGCCTGAAATTAGCACAATTTCTACACTTCATGGTTATCCTCCGTTAATACAAATTCTGCAATCCTTGATTTTTTATATAACCTTGCATATAACCTTGTATATAGCCTTGTATGCTACATCATAAAAGACTGTTGAATTTTTCCCATTTCCTGCTGTGCCTGGGATATTTGCTGCTGGCTTGCTCCTTGCACCTGGTACCAGCCTTTTTGCGCCATCAAATCAAATATCTGCTTCTGATGCTTGAAAGTTCTATTTAATATGCTTGTAGCGTCATTTCTCAGGTCCTGGTTTGAGCTTTCAAGTATTAAATTAGTTAACGATGTTGCACTAAGCTTATGCTGGTTTAATAATACATTTGCAATTTCCTTGTCTGCAATGCTTCCCGTCATATTTACCTTTTCACCTCCGATTATTACATTGTTGCCCGGTTATTACATTGTTGCCGAATTGATATGCTTAAGCAGCATCTGTATATCACTCCGGTGCTCCCTTGCCATTTGCTGGCACATGCTTTTTACCTGCGGGTCGGTAACAATTTCCGCGCATCCCTCCATGAATTTGGCAGTATTTTCTGTCATTTTAATATTATCTTGTATCAATAACAGTTCCTTTGACGTTAAAGTCATAAACTCCCTCCTTTTGCTTGTGTCGCTCTTGTAAATTATATTTTGCAAATTTTCTAATATTATGCACAAGGTATAAAAAAGTGTGATGCTGATATTCCACCAAACAAAAAGCAAGATACAGTCACAGCGAACCAGGAATGAATAAGAAATATGCAGAGCGGGATACTAAAATAAGCGGGCTAAAACAAGCTGAAAGGATGGCTTTTAAATGCTTATTGTTTTTATCAGGACTTTAATACTGTATTTCCTGGTAGTCGCGGTAATGAGAATCATGGGTAAAAGGCAAATAGGCCAACTGCAGCCTTTTGAACTTGTAGTTGCAATTATGATATCGGAATTGGCTGCAGTGCCAATGCAGGATACGGCAATCCCACTCATCAACGGCATTATTCCAATATTGACATTATTAATAGCCCAGTTGGCCCTTTCATTAATCTCCATGCTGAGCGTACGGGCAAGGGGACTAATATGCGGCACTCCAAGCATACTGATAGAAAATGGAAAAATTAGCGAGCATAATCTTCGAAAGGAAATGTATACGTTAAATGACCTCTTGGAGCAATTGAGAAACTCGAATTTCTTCAATATATCGGACGTGGAATTTGCAATACTTGAAACCAACGGCCAACTAAGCATAATACCAAAATCCCAAAAAAGGCCCGTCAATGCCGAAGATCTCAATATTTCCACCAGCTACGAGGGATTGCCCCTTGATTTAATTCTTGATGGAAAGGTAATATTGAAGAATTTGCAAAAAGCGAACCTGGATATTGACTGGCTGAAGAACGAGCTTGGCAATTTTGGGATTACCAACATAAATGACGTCTTGTTTGCAAGCCTTGACACCAATGGCAACTTGTACTTCCAGGAAAAATGCAGTTTATAAACGTATGATAGAAACAGGATATGCAAGAGGTGCAGGATACGCAGGAAATACATGGAATACATGAGATGCAAGAGATGTAGGAGATAAGTGTATGTGATACATGGAAAATATGAATGGCATGGGAGGTTTACAACCTGATGAAGCATTTTGCAAAAGTCATACTTATTATATCCATATTAACGCTGGCCATTGTTTTTTCCGGTATTTTTACCAATCATGCACTTCGCAAAAATTCAAAAATACTGGAGGAGCATATTACCAGGATGGAGGCTTATGCCAGCGATAACAACTGGGTTAAAGCAGAAGAGGAACTGGAATTTATAAATCAATACTGGAACAAGGTTCAAAAAAACTGGGCAATGCTTCAAAGCCATTTTGAAATAGACTATATAGAAAGTGCCCTTACAAGAACCACTGAATACGTGAAATCAAGGGAGCTAACACTAACCCTTGCGGAATCCGCCTTATTGAAACAATCCATACAACATATACCTAGAAAAATGGCATTTACCTTGGAAAACATACTGTAGCTGTCGCCGGCAAACCAGGGTGGCCGTCTCCCTGGTTTCCCTGGTTTAAACTTTTTGCCTTATTGCTTCGTACATTAACAGACCTGCAGCTACTGAGGCATTGAGGGATTCGGCTTTTCCGGGCATGGGTATCTTAACCAGCACATCCGTCATTTTTTCCGATTCAAGGCTTATTCCCCTTGCCTCGTTGCCAATAATTATTGCGGCGCCTTGAGTCATATCAACCTCGTAGTAGTACTTGTTTCCTTTTAAATGGGCAGCATATATTTTTATATTGCTGGCCTTTACTTCCTTTAAAGTTACTGCCAGGTCACCGGATAAATGAATGGGCAGGTGGAATATTGAACCCATGGTCGAGCGTAGTACCTTGGGATTATAAACATCAACACAGCCATTTGATATGATAACGCCGTGAAAACCGGCGGCATCGGCAGTTCTAATAATTGTTCCCATATTCCCGGGGTCTTGTATTTCATCGAGGATAACGAAGTAACCGGGATTTCTCTTTTGGCCTACCCCTGTAAAGGTACTGTTCCTGATAATATCCTTCAAGCTGTGAGTGCTCATTTTTACCACGGCAAGTACGCCCTGCGGGTTTTCCGTATCGGAGATGTCCCTGAAAAGGGACTCGGGAACCTTGATAATTTCGTATCCCCTGGCACCGGCTATTGATACCAAGCCTGCCAGCTTTTCGTCCCATGCCGCTTTTTCGGCTACGACTATTCTTTGTATCCCGGCTCCTGACTTTAATGCTTCTTCAACGATTCTCTCTCCTTCAACAAAAAACAAGCCCTTTCGTTCCCTATACTTTCTAAGCTTCAAGGACTTGATTTCTTTAATCATGGGATTGTTGCCGCTTGATACGGGTTTCATTTTCATCCTTCCCTGTTTTTTCTGTTTGTTTTCTCCTGCTTATCCTCCCAAACTAAAAAACCTTACCCGGATTGCCGTGTCCGGATAAGGTTTTCCTGTTTTTTTGCCTACTGGTTCACAGTCGCTTTAACCTTGTCTACCAACTGGGAAAAGGCTTCAAAATCGTTTACGGCCATATCGGCGAGGATTTTCCTGTTTAAGTTAATCCCGGCTTTTTTCAGCCCGTTCATGAATCTGCTGTAATTCATTCCGTTCATGCGTGCTGCAGCATTTATCCTTGTTATCCACAGCTTTCTAAAATCTCTCCTCCTTACTCTCCTGTCCCTGTACGAGTATGCAAGAGACTTCATTACAGCCTGGTTTGCTATCCTAAAAAGCTTGCTTTTTGCTCCAAAATACCCTTTTGCCAGTTTGAGCACTTTTTTATGCCTTGCGCGCGTCCTCTTTCCGCCTTTTACTCTTGCCATCGCATTCCCCTCCTCGCTTGTTATCGAACTAAAACTTACTTATATGGAATCAACCTCTTTACCGTTGCATGATCTGCACCGGAAACCACGGAGCCTTTCCTCAGCTGCCGCTTCCTTTTTGATGTTTTTTTCGTTAAAATATGTCTCCTATAGGCTTTCGCCCTCTTTATCTTCCCTTTTCCCGTTAAATTAAAGCGTTTCTTGGAAGAACTATGTGTTTTGATTTTTGGCATTTTCTCTTTCCTCCTTGTAATTAGTTGCCCGATTAATTACTCGATCTCGGATTTATAATCATCACCATGTTTTTCCCTTCAAGGCGCGGCTTTTTCTCAATAACGCCCACATCTTTTACCATGTCATAAAATTTTTCCAGCATTTCCTGCCCGATAGAGGCATAATTAATTTCCCTGCCCCTGAATCTTACAATAACTTTAACCTTGTCCCCATCCTTGAGGAACCTCATGGCATTTCTTGCCTTAAAATTAAAATCATTTTCTTCGATTGTAGGGTTCATTCGCACTTCCTTGACA
>JAAZDH010000234.1 GCA_012512865.1 Clostridiaceae bacterium
AGATTAAAGAGAGCAAGATGGAAGTCAACTCAATGACAAAAGAGCAGGTGCACTATATCCGCAGCTGGGAAAGTGAAAGATACAGGAAAAAGATGGTGTGACCCATTTATTAATATACTTAAGAGGCTGTACTTAGAAAAAAAGGAGATTTGAATATGACAAGAAAAGAGAGGTTGATGTCTGCTATTAAAGGAGAAAAGGTGGATAGACCTCCTGTATGTTTCTATGAAATTAATGGACTGAACCAGGATCCGGATAATAAAGACAGGTTCAATATCTATAATGATCCTTCATGGTATCCGCTTATCAGGCTGGCAAGAGAAAAATCCGACAGGATTGTCCTTCGCCATATAGAATTTAAAACCCAATCAGAAGACCCTTTAGCCCTGCTTACAACAGTGAAGGAATATTTTGATGAAAAGGGGAGCTTCTTCAGAAGCATCAGCATAAAAGCCGGAAACCGCACTCTCACAAGGTCAACAAGGAGAGACCCGGACATAGATACAACCTGGACCTTGGAGCACCCCGTCAAGGATATTGATGACTTCAGGGCTTGGATTGATTTACCTCAATCCGATAATGTTGGGGAGCCCGATATTGCTCCTGTACTTGATGCTGAAAAAGCAATTGGAGACAGCGGCATTGTTGGGATTGACATGGCGGATCCTCTCTGCGAGGTGGCAGAGCTTTTCAATATGGGCGATTATACCGTGATGGCATTGACAGAGCCGGAATTATTCCATAGAGCATTACAAAAAGTTTTTGAAAATAAAATAAAAAAAGTGGAAGCTATAGCAAGAGCACTGCCTAATCGTTTATGGAGAATTTGCGGACCTGAATATGCATGTCCGCCGTACCTCCACCCGAAGTTTTTCAAAGAATACGTGGTGCGATATGATAAACCATTAATTGAAATGATTAAAAAATACGGTGGTTTTCCCAGGATACACTGTCATGGCAGGATAAAAGAAGTGCTGGATGATATAGTTGCTACGGGATGCATAGGGATAGACCCGGTAGAACCTCCTCCCCAGGGAAATGTTTCCCTTGCATACGTAAGAGAAAAATACGGGGATAAGCTGGTCCTGTTTGGAAATATTGAATTAGCTGATATAGAAAACATGGAAACAGCCGAGTTTGAAAAGATAGTAATCAGCTCCCTTGAAGAAGGTACACGGGGTGAAGGAAAAGGCTTTGTATTAATGCCGACAGCCGCTCCTATAGGGAGAAAACTTAAACCGTTAACTTTAAGGAATTACGAAAAGATGGTTGAGATAGCAGAGAATTTTTTATATTGATTTTTACGGTTTAATGCGTATAATTATAGCTTATTAAGGCGTACAACTATAACTTATGAAGGTGTATAATTATTACCTAATTGATGCACATGATTATAGGCTAAAAATTATGGACTATGGTTATGACACATTGATTACAACAACCGATGGAGAAAAATATATGAAAGGAACAACAATTGAAAAGGACCTTACGGAAGGCAGTGTTATCAAGCAGCTAATAATGTTTGCGCTGCCCTTTATGCTTTCAAATTTTATACAAACTTTATACAACGTAGCCGACATGCTTATTGTAGGGAATTATCTCGGCTCTGTAGGCGTATCGGGAGTAAATATAGGCGGGCAGGTCACCTTCCTGATTACAAATATTGTTATAGGCATAAGCGTCGGAGGTACTGTTATAGTTGCACAGTACCTGGGTTCCGGTGACAGGAAGAACATGAACGAATCAATAAAAACGTTGATTACATTTCTCTTGGTGGCCGCGGTTATATTCACAGTAGTAATGATGGTGCTTTCCGATTTGATTCTCGTGTTGATACGCACCCCGGAGGAATCCTATGGGCAAGCCAGGAGTTACCTTAATATTACATTGACAGGGACGATTTTTATTTTCGGATACAATGCCTTCTCGGCCATTTTGCGAGGTCTTGGCGACAGCAGGCGGCCGCTGGTGTTTGTCACTATTGCCTGCACAATCAATGTTTTTCTTGATCTTTTGTTTGTTGGCGTATTTAGCATGGAATCAGCCGGTGCAGCCCTTGCAACAGTTATTTCACAGGCAATAAGCATGATTTGCTGCATTGTTTACCTGAAACGAATTAATTTTGAATTTGATTTCAAATTGAACTCCTTCAAGTTTTACAAGGACAAGTTCTTCATGCTGATGCGCGTGGGAATACCCATATCCGTTCAAAATGTCATCATGAATATATCTTTCCTTGTTCTTACAACCATTGCAAATGGCATGGGTGTGTATGCCTCGGCAGCCATCGGGATTGTGGGCAAATATAACGGTTTTGCCATACTGCCTGCTATTGCCGTCGGCTCATCGGTTTCAGCAATGGCAGCCCAGAACATAGGCGCAGGTAAGTTTGATAGGGCAAGGAAGACGCTTTCTACAGGAATCCTGCTTGCTTTTTCCATATCATGCACGGTTTTCGTAATAACGCGCCTGTTCCCGGAGAAGATACTTTCGGTGTTTGGCGACGACCCGGGTATGATTGAAGCCGGAATAGAATATATGAAGACTTTTACCTACGACTACCTGATAGTACCTGCCACGTTTTGCCTTAACGGGATTATTACGGGTGCGGGGCATACCATTATCTCTTCGATTGGCGGAATCATGGCGTCACTTGGTTTTCGCATACCCTTTGCAGTATTGTTCGGGGAAGTCCTTGACATGGGCATGTGGGGATTAGGGCTTGCAGCGCCCATCGCCAGCCTGGGGTCGGCAGCTATTCTTTTCTTCTATTATATTTCGGGAAAGTGGAAAGTAAGCAAGGTTGTAAAGAAAGTAAACCAGGAGCAAAATATTGCCGGGCAGGATATTGCATGGTAAAATACTGCCGGATGGAATACTGCCGTGTATGATATTGCCAAGAATAGAACTGCTGCCAGGCAGGGTGCCGTTAAATAAACGATTTATGGAGAAGGAAGCAATGGTGAACCCGTTTTCAAGAACAGAAATGATATTCGGCAAGGATGGGATGGAAAAACTGTCAAAGGCATGGGTAGCCGTATTCGGGCTCGGTGGTGTTGGCGGTTACGTGGTGGAAGCCCTTGCCCGGAGCGGTATAGGAGCCCTCGACCTGGTGGATGGCGACAGGATATGCCTTACCAACCTTAACCGCCAGCTATTGGCAACAAGGAAAACCATTGGCATGTACAAGGTTGATGTTGCGAAAGAACGGGTGCTGGATATAAATCCCGGTATGAAAGTCAATACGTTCAACGTGTTTTACTCTGCTGAAACGGCAGGATTGTTCAACCTTACCCAATATGATTACGTTGTTGATGCCATTGATACCGTTCCATCAAAGGTTGAACTGGTGATACAGGCCAAGAAAGCAAATGTCCCCATCATAAGCTCTATGGGGGCGGGCAACAAGGTTGAGCCTGTCGCTTTCGAGGTGGCGGACATATTTAGTACTTCCATATGCCCGCTGGCCAAGGTAATGCGAAAGGAACTGCGGAAACGCGGCATAGAAAGCTTGAAGGTCGTCTATTCAAGGGAGATGCCCGTAAGCTTGTTTAGTAATGTTAGTATAGACGATGAAAATTTACATGATGCTGGTACAGGGGATGAAGATGTGGGGACAGGCAGGACGGGGATGGAGGTAGCCGGTACCGGTAGTGCCGGTAATATGGGAATGGGGGTCGAATCCTGCGATAATTGCCCGTATGCATGCTACTCGGACCAGGAATTGGAAGCAAGGAAAAAACATGCCCGCCGTAAACGTATCCCGGGCAGCAATTCCTTTGTTCCGCCTGTTGCCGGGCTGATCATTGCTTCAGAAGTAATAAAAGATTTAACCGGGTACATGCCAACCCGTCCCGGTGAAAGACATTTTACCCTATAACCTGTTATGTTATGAGCCTGTTATGCTATGGCAAAGGAGGCCTAGCCCCCTATCTCGGTAAAAGGCTTCTTCTCTATATACACGATTGTTGCCCCGCAGGCAGTCGCGTACTCGGCATTGCAAGGAATATGGAAATTCACGTTAAATATCTTGCCAAGGAGATCAAATATTTCAGCAGACTGTGGCACATTGACGAGGTTTCCTGTCAAAACCACATCGCTTGTATGATCTATCTTGGTGGCAAACACGGATATCATGCCGATTGTCTGGAACACGAGGTTTATTATTCCCAGGGCTATATCTGATTTTGACGCCAAATCACTGATTTTGCCAAAGTTGGACGCGGTAGTTTCAGGCGGAAGGCTGCCTACTTTTTTATCAACGGTTATGTCGCCTATTGTCAAGTCCACGTTTGCCAGGTTGCCGCCTTGTGCAGTTTCAATCAGATCGTCAAAGCTTCTCACGTTAAGTATGAGGTTTGACAATCCCAGGAGCGTTCCTCCTCCAACGCCGGTACCTCCCATGTGTTTAGCTTCATCCTTGTTTGCGGCGACCAGGGCCGTGCCCGTACCCATGCTGACGATTATTGCTTTTTCAAGGCCGCTTAAGAACAATCCTCCCATGCCGATGGCCAGGAATTCATCAACCCTTCCCGTCGGGATGCCGTAGATTTTATCCTTTATGTAGGATGAACCAACTCCTGTTATCATAACTTTTTCTATATCACCGAGGGTAAGCTTGATGGAGCTCAAGAACTTGCCAAAGGCGCCGTAGACAGAAGATACCGGGTCGTTTGCCTTGACTATCATGGGGCTGAATATATTACAGTCGTCAAGCCCCACTATTTTCGTCGTGCTTCCCCCTACATCAATTCCAATTATTTTACCCAATCCAGACCCTCCTTGTTTAACAAAGTTTTTGTCTTATGATATATCCTAGCAGGACGGGTAATCATCCCCCGGTAATCATCTTGATGATTGCTATTGCCACCCCGGTTATTCCCTCGCCTCCAAGCAACCCGGAAGCGGCAATGCTCCCGGTTTCATCGTTTTTTGCGGTTTCACCGGGGGCCAGGCGACGCCTAAACATATCGGTAATGAACCGTACGAGGCCACCCAGCAAAACAACGGAAGATATTTCAAAGGGAAGGTACATACCTATTCCCAGTGTCATTGCGGGGACTTTGAAAAGATAAAGTAAAATGCCGATTACGATGGCAGCCCAAAATACCTGGGGGTTGCCGATACCCTTGACCATCTGGCTTACGGCGAAAGCCTGGGCTGCGGGAAGGCCCTTTTCAGCTCCCACACCGCCGAACTGGTTTATCACGGCAAACATGGATGCCGCTGCGACAACCGTGCCTACTATTCCTCCCGCCACCTGCGATACAAGCTGGGCGGAGGGATTGCTTCCTAGGATGTGCCCTGACTTGTAATCATTAAAGAGGTCACCGGTGTAACCGCAGGATATTGCCACGCAGGCAGCAATAAAAAATGCACTTGTTGCGTCTATATTGACGAATGCCCGGATGGCCAGCAGGACTATGATTCCAAATATCTCCATCGGGTCAATGCCCGTTTGTCCCGTAATAGTGGCTGCCATGGCAGATGTAAGGAATACTCCTATTATAAGCAGGATTGAAGGGATTACTCCCAGGCCGCAGGCCACAGTCAGCACAAAAGAAATTACGACCGGAAGGATTACCAAGATCTTACTTGTGATTTTCCCCCTGTTTCCCCGGTGGGAAGACCTTGGATCAATCTGTGTTTTCTGGATATTTTCCTTTTGCTTGTTTTTTGAAAGAATGCGGTTGATACCATAGATTATGTAGGAAATCGGGATACCGGCTCCCGTTCCAACCATAAGGCCAATTCCTGCCGTACTCTTAAATGCCGTGGCCTCCTCCACCGTTGCAAAGAAGTTCAAGGCTGTCCCTAGCGGGATTATAAGCAAGTAGGATAAAACTGCACCAAGGAACCAGACACCCGTATAAAGGGGGCCGATAAGGTAACCTATTCCTACTGCCATCGGCGAAACCCATATTCCAACTAAGAAGTTCCTGGCATACAGCCACTTGGATACAATCGCATCGGGTATCCAGCGCAGGCTGTCCCTGAAATATGTAAACAGGGCGGAAAAAGCCATTGTTCCAAACAGTATGCCGGATTTTTTCCCGACCGATTCCCCGGCCTTGATGGTTTCAGCTGCCGCCGTTCCTATGGGATAAGGAAGGGCTTCCACTTCAATAAACCTTTTCCGTAACAACCACGTTAATACCGTACCTAAAAGCATGCCTGCCAGTGCTATGGCCAGTACTTTCAGGAAATATTGCCCGGCTGCTCCCTGGATGCTCCATTCGCCCGTAATCCAAAGGCCGGGGAGTGTGAAAGCAAGGCCGCCTGATATCATTGCACCGGCGGACATAGCGGTCTTGGCAATATTTATCTCGTTAAACGTGGTTTTCCCGAGGATTTTCAACAAGGCCATGGAAAGAACAGACACGAAAATGGTGGGCCATGGCAGGGCACTCATCCTAAGGGCCGTGTACATGGAACTGGCGGTAATCAAGCATGAACCTAAAATACCTATTATAAGGCTTCTGACGGATAACTGCGGTATTCCGGCAAAACTCCGCTCCTTTTCCAGTGTATTACCTTTTTCATGCGCGTCAATCATGGTAAAACCTCCTGTATTTCTATTTTTACTTGTAACTTTTTTATCCAGGTAATTGTAAACTTTATATATATTATCACATTCAATTACCATATGTATTTATATATCGTGAAATAATTATACATATATAATAGCACCGCCGGGGAAAAATGTAAACTTATAATTTAATACTATTACCAGTTAATACCATTACGGGAGAGATGTCAAGTTACCCGGTATAGGAATTTCAAAACATCATTCCTTTATCCCATGGGGAAAAGTGTTTTAACACGCGGCAGGAAGAAATTATCAGCATGGTAAAAATAGTCTTAACCATCGATAACAAGATTTTTATCCGGTGGTAACAAG
>JAAZDH010000032.1 GCA_012512865.1 Clostridiaceae bacterium
CAAGCCGATATCTGACTAGTGGTATACATAATTCGGCACGTTATGACATTCCCCTTTAAATATTGTGTTTTAAGGCGCACACCCTCCGGCTGAATATCGCTACCGGTTATTTCATAAGGGAATAGAGCGCCTGAGCATATATTTTTGCGCAGAGAATTAAATCTTCTATGCTTATATATTCGTCCCGCTCATGGGCCATTTCTTTCTGCCACGGGAAAACGGGACCAAAAGCCACGAAGTTTTTCATTGTACGACTGTAAGTACCTCCGCCGAAAGTTTTTGGACCTTCCTTCCTGCCGGAAGTCTCCTGGTAAGCCTTCAGCAAACATTGAACTAATTCGGAATCCTGCGGAACGTAAAGGCCGGGTTTATCCTGTAAAAGTAAAAGCTTAAGGGAACGGGTCTCGCAAACCTCTGAGATTTTCTGCCACAACGCCTCCCGCTGGTCCAGGTTTGGATAGCGCAGGTCGAAGGAGGCACTGCCCCCTTTGCTATCCACGTTAAGAACGCCCAGTGAAATGGTCAGCTGTCCAAACTCTTCATTGCTGCAGGCTATCCCTAAGTTCTTGCCCTCATGCCCGTCAGCAAAAAGGTCGGCAAGGGCGTAAATGTACTGTTCCGCAGCGGGCGGGGTTAATGGTAACTGGTGCAAAAAGTTAAGCAATATATTGTTTGCGCTGACTCCCTGCCAGGGCATCGCCGCATGTGCACTCACACCCCGTACCGTTATCGTCAGGTTTTCGCCTTTTTGCTCCAGTGTTATTCTGTCTTTTGGGTTGAAGTCCCTCAGAGCCTGCTCGGCAAAAGCGAACAACGATGCATCTCCACGTAGTACAGCAACAGCTTTATCAGGCACTACATTCATGCGGCTGCCGCCTTCGATTTTTATAATGCTGAATCGGTACTCACTTTCCGGCTGCCCCCATTCGCCGCTGCATTTGAAACGGTAGATGCCTTTTTCCCCAAAGATAACAGGAAATTCTCCGTCAGGCGAAAAACCACCCCAGGGCTGCTCTACCTTGCTTAAATAGTACTTTGCGCAGCGCATGCCGCTTTCTTCGTCACAACCTATAAGGCAGCGTACGTGGTTTTTAAGGGGCAGACCGCTTTCCTTAATAGCCTTCATGGCGTAAAGCGAAGCCACCAGCGGGCCTTTATCGTCCAATGCGCCGCGTCCGTACAGTTTGCCATCCACAACTCTGCCTTCAAAGGGGGGATAGGTCCAGCCATCACCGGCGGGTACGACATCTATATGGGTAATAATACCTATTTTCTTCCCTTTCGTACCGTAGTCAACCTCGCCCATGTAACCGTCCACGTTCCGTGTCACAAAGCCCATACCGGCACCTATTTCAAGGGCGCATTCCAAAGCTTCGGCAATTCTTGGCCCGAAAGGCTGCCCCGGCCGACTGCTTTCTTCATAAACGCTGTTAAAAGATACCAGTTTCTGTGTGTCCCGTATAATATCGTTCTTATAGCTCTCGATTATTTCATTCAATAGTTCGACCATGTTATACCTCCAAGCAACGTTGGATTAATAACCTTCTATGCCCAGCTGCCGACATATCTCCCTTGCTTTGGCATCTATATAAACGCCGTCTTCTTCAAAAAGTTCACCATCAAGTATGATGGTGGGATAAAGCACTATACCGTCTGTATGTGAAGCAGCATTCCAGTGTGCGCCCCCAACCTTCACACCCTGAGACCCTATACCAAACTCCATGCAGCCAAATACACGCTCATCCTCCACTATGCGGCCTGTAACTTTGGTAACTCCGGGGTTAAAGCCCTGTGAAAAATGGGCCAGTCGGTACATATTTGGGTCGTTGAAGCTGTCCAGCCAGTCCTTGAAAATCTTGGCTTCACGTCCTTCACCGTAAACATCTACGATACGACCTTCTTTTAATTCCAACACTACAGGATTTCGCAAAATCCCTATACTTTCCGGTGGAAAAAGTGCCCCGTCAAACACAAGGGTACCTTCGATTGTCTCTTCGATAGGGCACCAACTTGTCTGACCGGGCATCATAACCGGATAACCTTTCTCCTTAGCTTTTATTCCCGAATGCCTTACCTTTCTTCCTCCCATCCTACCTCGCAAATTGGTTCCCTGCTTTGTCTTAACAACTATTTCCTCAGTCTCTTCAATCCTTGCCTTGAAGTATTCTCCCAGTTCAATTACTTTATCTATATCAATCTTTGTGATTAAGTTAACCAGCATTTCGACGTCAAGACCGGTGGCGCAGATATAACGGGCGCCATTTACATCCACCGCCTGGCGGTAAGCTTCACCGTGCATAATGGGAGCATAAGCAAGTTCTATCCACACGTCAGCACTGCAAACGGCCGCAGCCAAAGGAGCCGGAGGTTTGCTCTGTGCATAAAAACCGGTACCGGTGGGTGTGTAAACTACCGAAGGCACACCGTCAATTGCATATACAGCCTCAGCCAGCGCTTTTACTACACGTTCGTCAACACAGGTATCATAATTAATTACGACGTTTTCCCCGGGCTTAACCAGCATAAAATCGCGCACAAACTTTAAGGCTCCCTTTGCGACCTCTAAACGTTTGTATTCATCTCTCATTTCAATACCAATATTTATTTCCATGTCATTAACCTCCTGTCTGATTTCAATGATGATTATCATACACCGGTGACATTATGAAGAATCCGCAAGATATCTCCTGCCAAGTACCATTCTCCTCACCACCTCATTACATGTAATCTATACATCATACGAAACCATATCCTTTGACAGCGGGAACAATTAAGGTATTGGAATCCAACGCCGCATATTGCTACGAAGCTTAATATTGAAGTCAATTACTTGCAAGTGCTGCTAACTCAAAATGTGTAACTACAGGATATGTTGAATGCTGTGTGTGTTTTCGCATAGATATTTATATGGAACTTGCCAACCAGTCTCAGTGACTGGTTTCTCGGCAAAATGCCTGAACTAACAAGCTATTTTCATAATTAGGAATCCGAGTATATTACTTTTGCGATGTGAGAGGAAATGCCGTAGCCCATTTTTTTATATATTACAATTAGCTATATTAAATATGAATAATGCGATGACTGGAAAGAAATGAAAATATACCTCTTGAGCCGGCATCGCCCATATTCTTTAGGTTGATTATATCACAATGTTAGCATAAAATATAATTATAAATAATTATGGTTTTATTAATATTATTAATAAATGCCCTTTACAACAATTCTATCCGCCATGGGATTGTTTATTTGGAACAAATATTAACCCGTTTTGAAAACAGTTGTCTTAAATCAATATGGGGGGTCGGAGAATAATGCTGGACCTTAGAATATTAACATTTCTTGATTTATGCAAGACTAAAAGCTTTACCCAAACAGCGGCAAATTTGCATATTACTCAGCCCACCGTCTCACAGCATATAAAGTATTTAGAAGAAACCTACGGAGCAAAACTGGTATATTACAAGGACAGAACAGTAAACATAACAAAGCAGGGTAAGCTCTTTGAAAAGTTCGCCCGGTCCATGTATATTAATGAAAAAAAATTCAAAAAAATCATTAAGGCCAGTGTTGATTCCCCCAGAGAATTGAGTTTTGCCAGCACTAGAATAATAAGTGAGTTTATACTCCCGGAAGTCTTGCCAAGGTTTTTGGAGAAATACAACTATGAGAAAATAAACATGGTTGTCGCGGAAAGCAAAGAAGCGCTTAATAAACTGTACTTGGGAGAAGTTGATTTCGTTATCACAGACGGAAGCTTCCGGGTAAACGACTACAAATGTGCCCACCTTTTCCGCGAAGAAACCATTGTAGTTTGCTCTCCGTTCCATCCCTTTTCCAGGAAGCCCATCGATTTTAGTGAATTATTAGACGAGAGACTGATCTATCGTTCCCAGACATCGGAAGCATACAATAACCTGGAGGCCATTTTGTCTGAAAAAGGATACAGCATTGGGGATTTTAAGAAAACCATGGCAATCGGAAGCACTACTGCTATTAAGGAATTGGTAAAACACAATGTGGGAATTACATTTCTGTATAGATTCGCAGTCCAAAAAGAACTTGAAGAAAAGTCGCTGGTAAAAATAAATATCCGTAACTTCAGCATTTACCGTGATATTTATTTTGTATGGCTTAAAGACAGCTTTTTTGAAAATGACGCATTTATTCTATTTGAGTATTGCAGGCAGTTCTTTTCCGATTACCTGGACTATTTACAGCCCGGACAGCAGTAATTAAACTAATTGCTTTTCTTATCTGTTTCGTCACGGCAGTTCCCATACCGATTTGTTCCCAATACCATCCAAACACTCGTTTAATAGGCGTTAACACCTATCCTGCTTCGCAAATATAATGAACTGAAAAGACAGAGGAGAAAACGAGAAGGGAGGGAATAAACCGTGTATGCCCGAAATAAACAGCCCGACCACGACCAAAGACCTCATGTCCATGAGTACCGAAATGAAACAAGCGTCGATGACAGGCACCGGCATCGCATGGAAGGCATAACCGGCCCTGTCGTTCAGGTTGGAAATTCGCACATTCACTATTTATGCGGCAGCACTTCCTTTGATGACGGCCACCGCCACTTTTATACAGATTATACCGGCCCCGCCAGATACTCAAGGGATGACTCCCATTTCCATGAATACAACGGCTATGTAGCCCATGCCGGTGACCCGCTGCATGTTCATAAGTACCATGACAAGACGGGCCCCGCCATTTACAGCCATTTTTATTAACCCCAGAAAAAAAGCCCGGGTGTCTTTTCCCGACACCCCGGGCCTTTTGTCATAGAATTCTTATCAGCTGTGATTTGTCATCAGCCGGGACTACCCTTTGACTTTGTTTACCCTTAAACCTGATGCGAGTAGAATGGCTGCAGCCGGTTAAGCCGGTAACTTAAAAGCAATAAACAAGCAACTGAGCGGTGGAGTCGTTAATGGGCCTGCCGCTTTTTAGCTTCCTTGAAAGAGTCTGGCTTCTGGTTTAAAATAGTCTAGGAATAGACATCTTTTGCAGCCTTAGGGGGAGTTCAGCCAATGAGGCAAAAACAACTGTACCAATGGGAGTATGGGCAGCGTGCCCTTGAGTTAAAGCTAAAGGAAAGTATAGTGGGAAGGGACCAAGAGATTGAAACAATTAAAATGCAATTTGATAAGGTATTGGAAGGCAACACTGCCCTGGCGATTATAGCGGGTGATGTCGGATGTGGCAAGACTACTTTGATAAAGGCCGTTTTAGCGGACCTGTCAAAGCTTAACGGTACCTGCGTTTACGGTAAATTTGAACAATTCAA
>JAAZDH010000033.1 GCA_012512865.1 Clostridiaceae bacterium
GTTTTAAGCCGCGGGGAACGGTTTAAAACTGTTCCCCAAATGGTTTAACCCCAAGAAGGAGTTGCTGTAATGACGAGTGCTAAGAAAATGAGTTTCAAAAAAAGCAGGGATATACCAATATACCTGATGATACTTCCCGCCCTGTTATTGATTATATTGTTCAATTACATACCTATATATGGAGTCAGCATGGCATTTATTGACTTTTCACCATACAGGGGGATTTTCCGGAGTGAGTGGCTGGGGTTTAAAAACTTTGCATACTTCCTGACGGATGATAATTTTTGGAGGGTAATGAGAAATACAATTATCATAAACTTTTACCAGTTGCTATACGGATTTCCGGTGCCTGTGATATTTGCCATTATGCTTAATGAACTCTCAATGAGAAAGTACAAGAAATTCATACAAACAGTAAGTTACCTCCCCCATTTCATATCATGGGTGGTAGCGGCAGGAATCGTCTCAGCAGTGCTTTCACCGGCAGGAGGTTTAGTTAACAATGTGATAAAGGGATTATTCAGCATGGAACCTATATATTTTCTTGCAAAGGAAAAATACTTCAGGACTATAATAGTAGCATCAAATATCTGGAAAGGATTCGGAATGAGCGCGGTATATTATTTGGCGGTTCTATCCTCCATTGACCCCGAGTATTACGAGGCTGCACGCATAGATGGCGCTGGCCGCATGAGACAAATATGGCACATTACTCTTCCAGGCATAAAGACAATTGCGATAGTACTTCTTATCCTCCAGATTGGCAACATGACAACCATTGGGTTTGAGCAGATATTCCTTTTGTACAATCCGATGGTTTATAATGTGGGTGATGTGATAAGCACATATACATACAGGCTGGGTATTGAACAGTTAAGATACAGCCTGACCACTGCAATTGGTTTTACCCAGTCAATAGTTAATTTTATCATGGTTTATTCCGCAAATGTTCTTTCCAGGAAAATTGCGGGCTGGGCATTATGGTAGTTATAGTAAAAGATTATGGTAATTATGATAAAGGATTGGACAAGGGAAGGGCTTAAGGGAAAGAGGCTTAAGGAGAGAGAATTAGGGGATATTATGGAAGAGAACTCCATGCATGGAGAGGATTTTAGTTAAAGAGCATTAAAGAGAGGGCTTTAAGGAGAGGCTTTTATGAAAAAGAACAAAGATGAAATCGTATTCCAGGTAATAGATTTTATATTCCTGACGATGGTTATTTTGTTGATTATTTTACCTTTAATGCATATCATAAGTGTATCGGTAAGCAGTAAGGAAGCAGTCAATACCAATTCCGTCGGCATATTTCCGAAAGGATTTGACTTAAAAGCCTATGGGGAAATATTGGGGAAGCAGGTTTTTCTCCGGTCATTGGTTAACACAGTGGGCCTGACAGTTATTACAGTATTACTGGCTTTAATTGTAAACACCATGGCGGCTTATGGGTTTTCGAGAGAATTTTACGGAAAAAAGCTGATAACTTACGTATTTGTGTTAACAATGTATTTCAGCGGAGGGCTTGTCCCCACATATATTCTTATTAAGAACTGGCTTCGGCTTGACAATAACTACCTTGCCTTGTTTCTTCCATCTATTGTTAATGTGTTTCATATAATTGTCATAAGAAGCCAGATTGAGGCGATACCGCCAAGCATAAGGGATGCGGCCGTTATCGATGGGGCTAGCGAAAGGCAGGCCCTGTTTCACGTAGTCATACCATCCGTATCGGCTACAATTGCTGCTATAGGAATGTTCACAGCCCTTGGAATGTGGAACATGTGGTTTCCTGTCCTGCTTTATGTGAGCGAAAAAGAATTGTGGACACTACAGTATTTTTTAAGGGTAATAGTATTTCAGAAGCTAATGGAGTTTATGCCTAAAGAAAATTTAATGGCTAGACCGGGCGTGGAACTGGTAAACCCCCGGAATTATCAAATGGCTTCTATAATACTGGTTGCCCTGCCAATTGTTTGCATATATCCTTTTGTGCAGAAATACTTTGTCAAGGGGATTATTTCTGGGGCAGTGAAAGGTTAAAGAATGGCAGATAAAGAGCAGGGAATCGGCAAGGAATGTAAATATGTTAATGGTAATACAGTAAAGTGGTAAGGATTGACAAAACTAAAGGTTGACAATACAATGATAGTAAAATTGTAAATAATGGCAGTACAATTGTATGGAGTTGTTGCTAAGTTGAAAATGAAAAAAAGCCGGATTTCTCGCAGAATAGCTAAAGAATTCTTGTTGGGAGGACAAATATGGATTGGCGGAGAAATCACCTGCTTGTTATTTCAGCAGTACAATGCAATTATGGCGAGGACAGCCTTGAAATATTGCGAAAGCATATGGTCGGAAGGCATTTCAATACGGAACAACTCTTTCACTTAACATCTCGCAAGACTTGCAGCTGGGCATATTTTAATGAAAGGGAATATGGAGAAGCCCTTGATAATTACATCAGGGAGTCCAGGAAATTAGGCATCCGTGAAATTTTTTACTTAAACACACATAGCATTTTGCCGGGTACGAGGGAAGAACATCCGAACTGGGTGCAGCTTGATCGTAATGGCAATGAAATAAGGGCTTATAGTGTTGACTACCTGGTATGTGTCAACAGCAGATGGTTTGATGAATATGCACAGACAATCAGAGACTTGTGTTCTCATGATATAGACGGGATTTTCATAGATGGGCCTGTTATGCACCAGGCGGGGTGTTTTTGCAGTGCATGCAAGGATAAGTTCCAGGAGCGATCAGGAGCGATACGGGATGAGTCTTTACGATGCGACCGATGAGCAGCGTTTATTGTTTAATGTTGATAGTGTGACCGAATTTGTGCAAAAAACACACAACATTATGAAAGCCGAAAAACCGGATATCCTGCTTTATCTCAACAACTCGGCTCTTCGTGCTGATGTAACGGGAAGCAACACCCGCAAGGTGGAACCTTACGTAGATATGCTTGGGGCAGAGGGGGGATTTGTATGGGTGACGAAAGATAGTCCTTTGTGGCATGTTTCCCCAATGGCAAAGCAAATTGAAGCCCAGTCTAATGGTAAACCAACCGTAATTTTTATTGCGGGAGACTATAAACCGCGGTCCTATTACATGCACACTGCCTGCGAAACCAGGATATACTACGCCCAGGCAGTAGCCAATGGCGCAAATGTCTGGTATGGTATACACGGTCCGACTGAACAAATGGATACCCCGGGAGGGGCTGCTGCTGTTGAGTTTAACAAGTTCCTCCGTAAAAATGAAGTATTTGCCGAGTATTCGGAACCCATGGAAGGCAGGTATTTGCCGATGCCTGAAACATTCTATCCCGGTGTTTTGCATAACTGTAGCGGGCGGGGCTGGAGCATTTATTTTGCGGCGACATTCGGGGAGTTCTTCAATAAGTATACCAACCCTGATTATAAGCGCATGCTGTTGAATGCAGTGTATCAATTTGCAGACCCGCTTGTTATAACTGATGCCCCCGGAAGTGTTGAGGTTGTACTGCGGAGGAAGGATGACAAGTATATTTTACACCTTATTAATATGACCGGGGAAATGGAACGTCCTATACAGCGTGTTATACATATTTATAATGTAAAAATGGAATTGCATCTCGACCGCCCGGCTTCATGCATAAGCTCAATAACGGGACAAGATCCGGCAGATTTTGAAATATTTGAAAAGGGCTGCCGGTTCACAATCCCGGAAATCAAGGAATATGAAGTGCTTGTTATTGAAACACGGTTATGATATCCGTGATACCGAAGCGGCAGCCATGTTTTCGGATAAGAAAAAAGAGGTATGCCCGAAAGTAATTGAGACAATGGTATTGATACTTGAAGAAATGGGTTTTTTTAGGCAAACGATTTTCTTGACAACTCATTCTTGAGGATGGAATAAACTGGGCAACTCCGAGTTTTAGAACAAATGATTAGCTTGGCAACTTGCTTAAGATTACACTGCTTCAAAAAAATTGATAAATGCAGGACATTCATTAATGAATGTTCATTTTAAATTGTACAACGCATAAAAAAGATTGAATTTACTTTTTAAAATGAGTTCAAATAAGTTCAAATGAAGCCCTGCAAAAATTTAGGCAAGAAACCTATTTTTGTATTGACGGATACTACCACTGTGTGCTATTATTAAACCGGGTGGTTTAGACCACGTGGTATAAACCGTTTAAATAATGAAAATACATTAATAGGCAAATACATTATAGGTAAATGCACTATAGATAAATATATTATAAGTAAATACACTATAGGTGAATAAATTATAGGTAAATAAACATAGGTAAAAAATTATTGGTAAACACATTATAGAATATAAAAAAACAGTATGTGCCAACTAAAGAAGAAATGCATGTTAAAGGAATGCATATTAAACATGTTAAACAAAACAAAGAAATACACCAGGTAAAGAAAATAATGCATACCTATAGACTTTTTAAATATCTATTTATGCAATTGGAAATTATACAATTGGAAAGGGGGAGTTGGCATGCAGTGGTGGCATTGGGTTCTTGTTATATTAGGTGTAATTGTTATAGGAGCAGTTAAGCTGATGTTTTTTAATAAAATGAGGCAGAGTAAAGCAGTGAAAAGAAGGTTTACCGATGAATAATAGCGGATGAAATACTGCCGCTTATGAAGGGTGTTTTAAATGAAAAGGAACTTCGATTATAGTGTGCTTATGGGTGAAGGCAACCCGCTATTGCGTTTTCCCCGGCTCCTGGATGCAGCTATTGATGAATTTTCCATGAAAAAGTACGAGGATGCGTCGCTTAATGACATCCTGAAAAACTCCGGGTTTAGCAAGGGAAGCCTCTATCACCACTTTGGCGATAAATTTGGGCTTTACCTGGCCATGATGGACATAGCCGCAAAAAAGAAGCTTTCTTATTTTTATCCTGCCCTGCGCCGGAAGGTAGAAAGCAATAGTGATTTTTTTAGCTCGCTCAAGGAAATAATGAAAGAGACTATGAATTTTATGCTGGAAGATAAAAGACTGTACCATCTTTTCAACAGGATGATGGAAGAAAGCGATGAATTCCGAAGCCGATTGTATAGTTTTCTCTACATGATTATGCCTGATGATTATATTCGATATTTCAGTGATTTTGTTTGCCAGGCGGTGCAATCGGGGCAGATTGACAGCCGTTACCCTCCTGGATTTGTTGCATGGATTCTTGAGATAATGTTTACCAATTTACACAAGCTGATTTCTGCCGGGGACCCTGATGAGTTAATCAACCTTGCCAACCAGGTGGTAGATGTGATCCAGCACGGGATTTCGGGTAATCCGGGTAAATAGATACCCAGCCCCGGGATGGAAGAAGAAGTATAGTTGCAGGACAAGGCAAAGGATTTCATAATGCGGCAAGTTGAAGCTTCATAACATGCAAAACAGAAGTATTCTGTAATGCGCTAATACGTGCTAACAACACGCTGAACTTAAGTATTTTATGGTACAGCAGGAGGAGTGAAAATTATGGAGACAGGAGTTGCTTTTAGTGTTAAAGATTTGTATTTTAAATATCCAACCTCCAGGGAGGATACCATCAAGGGAGTAAGTTTTGATGTGCATGAGGGCGAGATATTCGGACTTCTGGGCCCTTCGGGGGCGGGAAAATCTACTACCCAAAAGATACTAATAAAACTCCTCGAGGATTATAGGGGAAGCATCGAATATTTCGGAAAAGATCTTAAATCCATGGACAGCTCGTTTTACGAGGAGATTGGCGTCGGATTCGAGGTACCCGTGCATTTCTCCAAGTTGACCGCCCTGGAGAATATGAGATTTTTCTCGGGCTTTTACAGGAAAACCGCGGATATGCAGGAATTGATGGAGAGGGTTGGCCTCTGGGAGTACCGCGATGTAAAGGTGGGCGAATATTCGAAGGGAATGAAGGTACGCCTGAACTTTGTGCGCGCCATGCTAAACAAGCCCCGGGTTCTTTTCCTGGACGAGGTGACAAACGGACTTGACCCGAAGAATGCCAGGATCATAAAAGATATGATAGCCGAATACCGGGACAAGGGAGGCACGGTCTTCCTATCCACCCACTTGATGAATGATGTTGAGCAGCTGTGCGATAGAATCGCATTTTGTGTTGACGGCAGGCTGGTAGAGATTTCTACGCCCAGGGATTTAAAATTAAAGTACGGCAAGCGGGAAGTAAGGGTTGAATACAGGGAGGACGGAAACATTGCCAGCGCCGCTTTTCCCCTTGAAGACATAGGTTATAATGATGAATTTCTTGGGCTGCTGAGAAGCGGCAAGGTGGAGACCATTCACAGCGGTGAGACAACCATGGAGGAAATCTTTATTATCGTGACGGGAGTGGAGCTAAAATGAGCAGCTTAAAAAAGCTTATTGCAGGTGAACTAAAGCGTCTGGTGAGATACAAAATACTGCCTGTCAGCCTTGCAACCGTAATTATTTGGATAGTGCTGTTCTTATTTATTTCAGAAAGAGAAGCGCGCGAAATAGCCCCGCTTCTCATATTTGTCGATGTGGCTGCCATGTCGATATTGCTGCTTGGGGCTTCCCATCACCTGGAAAAGCAGGAAGGCACAATAAGGTCAATGATGGTAATGCCGGGATCCCCCGGGCAGATCCTGGCGACCAAGACCGTTGCGTCCATGGTGCTTGCCCTTGAATCGGCAGTTGCAACATCTGCCGCCCTTTTCTTTATCCATGGAGTCACTTTCAACTATGCCGCCCTCTTGCTGTTTGTTACCATAGCAGGCGCAGCCCATGCGGCGATCGGGTTTGCCCTTTCACTAAGAAGCAGGGATTTTACTTCCATGCTTGGCTTGCTGATGGCTTACATGTTCCTGTTTACTATACCGTCAATATTGTTTCATTTTGATGTAATCTATGCAAAATACGAGTGGCTGCTCATGGTTTCTCCGTCACATGCTACAAACCACCTTATTACTTCTGCGGTGAGCGGCAATTTTAAGATTGGTATGACAATTGCAGGATGCCTGTACCTGGTAATCCTGGCTGCAGTGCTTTTCAAATTTGCAGTGTATCCAAGGTTTAAAGACAATGCGGCAAGGGGGTAATTTAACGTGGAAAACAACATATTTAACATGAAGAATAATACGAAAAACAATATGAAAAATAATATGAAAAACAATATGGAAAGTAGCATGAAAAAATATATTTCCCTGCTGAAATATGAAGCTAAAACCATAGTTCGGGATCCAATAAACATCTACATGTGCTTATTCCCGATTATTATGCTGTTACTAGCCTCTTTTGTGTTTCCGATGATATTCGAGTCAATTGACCCAATGCAGGGAACCATACTTAAGGCAACAGTGCTGCTATTGCTTGTTGTAATACTTGCCTTCGGGTCATTTTTCCTTGCTGCCATGGCTGCTTTCCTGCTCTTGGAGCACAAGGACGAACACACGCTGCATACAATTGCCGTTACCCCGACCGGGATTTCCGGCTACCTGAAATTTAAAATGGCATATATATACCTGATGTCAGTTGCCGGGAATATAGCGGTGCTTCTTGGCACAAAGCTGATTGCCGGCGACAAGTACACAGTACTGGGGATGTCGCTTTTTGATAATATTAGCATTCTTGATATTATTACCTTTGCCATAGTTAACGAGATTTTTGCCCCGACCTTGGGTCTGCTGCAGGCCGCCTATGCCAAGAACAAGGTGGAAGGCTTTGCTTTTATAAAGGGAACGGGCATATTGGCATTGGTTCCCGCATTGATGATTCTTGAGACTTTCCAAGGGGGATTGCAATATGTGCTGGGGGTATCCCCGAATTTTTGGGCAATCAGGGGTATGCTTCTTAAATTTGTGCCAATTGAAAATACGGCTGATTTGAGCTATTCCATGTACCTTCTTATCGGTGGAGTGTATAACATGATTTTATTGGCTGCGGCATACAGGCTATTCCTCAAAAAGGCACAGTACTAGGTGCCAAGAAACCGGTGGTCAAGTTGCAGCTAGTTGAAGTTTTTGAAAGACGGCGCATGGTAATTTGTAAAAAATGCCGAGAAAAATTGGAGTAGCCGGATTTATTGGATGCAGGAGGAGTGCATTGAATTTCCAGGGAGTGTATAAAAATAATGTATGACATAGCTATAATAGGGTCAGGACCTGCTGGAGCCAACCTTGCCAGGTTAATCGGGGAAAAATATAAGGTGCTGCTTATAGATAAAAGGGATCTGGAAAACCATAATAAAGAGCAGTGTATAAATAAAAATAAGAGTGTAAGTAAATGCTGCGGCGGATTGCTGGCGCCCGATGCCCAGAAAATGATCGCGAAGCTGGGCCTGGGGATACCAAAGGATATCCTGGTTGATCCGCAGCTTTTTGCCGTAAGGGCCATCGATTTGACAAATAACCTGGAAAGGTTGTACCAGCGGTTTTATTACAACATGGATAGAGTAAAATTTGACAGGTGGCTGGTTTCGCTAATTCCGGGCAGCGTTGATAAGAAGTTTAACGCTCTTTTTAAAAGCTTTGCCAAAATACCGGGAGGATATGAAATAAGATATACCTGTAACGAGCAGGAAAGCATTGCTAAAACAAAAATTATAATCGGGGCCGATGGCGCATCTTCCAGGTTGAGAAAAACTATTAGTAAAAATAAAGGAATAAACACCCATGCTCCTGAAATATACATTGCTATCCAGGAATGGTTTGAATGCTCTTACCAAATGCCTTATTATACCGCTGTGTTTGATGAAGAGATTACTGATTTTTATTCCTGGCTGATACCCAAAGATGACTGCCTGTTACTAGGGTCTGCTCTTAAGCCCAGGGACAATACAAGGGAAAAGTATTGCATGTTGAAAAGAAAATTAACACGGCTGGGTTTTAACTTTGATAACAAAATAAAAACGGAGAGTGCATATATCTGCAGACCTAAAAGGATATCGCATTTTTGCGCAGGGATAGACGGCATAACCCTTATCGGGGAAGCAGCAGGAGCCATTAGTCCCAGTTCTGCGGAGGGAATAAGTTATGCATTAAAAAGTTCCTTGTACCTGGCTCAAAGCCTTGAAAAGGGAATGGACGGTTATTTCGGCAGATATGAAAATGCAATGAAGAACATCAAGATAAATCTGCTTTTTAAAAAATTAAAATCCCCGGCCATGTACAATCCATTATTAAGGCAATTAGCCATGAGATCGGGGTTGAGATGTATCAAGTAATATATATCAAGTAGTATTTATCAAATAATATATATCAAGTAATACAGTTCTAATAATTTAGATTAAGTAATAAATGTTATTCTTATCTCTTGTATCGTTGACTCGCTGCACTGTGTATCTTTGTATATTTTGCGTGTCTTTATTGAATAGCAGCCGAAAATGTAACAGGGATAAACTTATCATTGGGCTTTTTTGCAAGTAATGCTTTAAACGTATCTATCTGCTCCCGGGAAAAAGTATACTTGTTTTCCTCGAAGTACTGGACCATAGCTTCGGGATCCCTGATGAAGGTAAGTACAAGCAGGTGTTTTCCTGTTTCTAAATCAACCTGTGAACTTAGCGTAAACCATTCACTAATATTTTGGTAGACCATGCTGCCTTTATCATCAAAAATCCTAACATCAGTGAGCATACCTTCAGCATCCAGGCTAAGGCTCATGTTATAGGACCTGCTTGTTTTCACGTCAAAAGGCATTTCCATGACTTTTAAGTTATCATGAATATTCATCGTAAAGGAGGTTTCAAATATTTTACCCGGTAATAGCAATTGGTTAGCTGCAAATGCAATTGCCACCAAAAGGAGAATGGCCGCCGGTAATCCAATTGCCTGCCATTTGTTAAACCTGGAAGGTTTGGCTTGCCACAAGGTTCTTAAATACTCTATTGCTTTTGAATAGACACCTTTTTTGCATGCGTATAGGGTAAATAGGATTATTAGCAAAAGGGCTATGAGCGATACCAGCAATGGATGCAGCCCGGATACTTGGAGGAACTTGCTTGCATCATCGCCGGCGGGAGGCACGGCAAACAGGGATATGATGGGTATTGCAA